>JAHCKV010000298.1 GCA_026125595.1 Burkholderiales bacterium
GGCGCCGCAGGCGGCGATGCCGCAGCCGTACTTCGTGCCGGTCAACCCGACTTCGTCCCGCAGCACCCACAACAGCGGCATATCGGGCTCCACATCCACCTGCACCGGCTTGCCATTCAATACGAAGCTTGCCATCTCGGCACCCCCTGGTCGGTAAAACGATCGTTACGATAGATTTTGTGTCGCGGCCCGCTTCGGACTGTACGGTGGCCGTCAGCGGCCTTTTCGAGCGCGGCGCGGCAGGAAAAGTTCGGATCCGATAGCAGGTATCGAATCCCGTGCGCCATGATGAACCGATTCGTCCGTGCGCGGCACATCGAAGGTGCACCGGGTTCCGGACTCGGCGGCGCAACGCGGTGCTGCCGCGCGCCACGCGGATCCGGCCGCGACGTGATTGTCCCCGACTGGCTCGCAGCGCGGACAGGTGCTGAATCGGCGTGCCGGCGAGCAGCGATCCGCCCGCATGATCAGTCGTTTGAAATGGTCGATCTCAGTGCAACGCACCACGAATGTCCATGTTGCCCCTGGAGCAAGGTCGATCCGAATCGTCTTTGCGTTCGCGAGCACGCCCGCCATAATCGATTCGGTCTCGGAGAACTCCAGGGTTCTTCGGGTCCGCTGCACCATTCCAAAAAAAATCCAGGAGGAGAAACAGTGAAACGCATAACCACCGCCGTATGCAGTGCCGTGCTGCTCGGATCATTCATCGGCGCAGCCCATGCCGGCAACAATCCCGTCGACGAAAACTGGTGGCCGAGCGAATTCGGCAAGGACGACGAAGCCGGCGCCACCAACTACATCACACCGACCAAACGGGCTGCCGCCGCGATGCTGGTCAAGAAGGGAGAGGTCGCCACACTCGGCATGCCCTATCACTCGCGCACGCCGCTGTTCCCGGGGCGGCTGTATTCACTGACGATCCCCGGTGGTGGCAAGCCGACCCACGATCTCGCGTGGTCCGGCGACGGCTATCGTCAGACCTTCATGGATGAGCTGGTGACGGCGCAGATCGGCCAGATCGGCACGCAGTTCGACTCGCTCGCCCATCCGATGATCCAGATCAATGGCAAGAAAGGCTGGAAGGACGGCAACTACTTCTACAACGGCAACCGGCTCGAAGACGTGGGCGGCCCCTACGGCATGAAGAAGCTCGGCACCGAGAAAGTGGGTTCGTTCTTCACGCGCGGCATCATCATCGATCTGGTCAAGCTGAAGGGCGGCAAATTGCCCATCGGCTACCCGATCACGTTGAAGGACTACCACGACGCGCTGAAGATGGCCGGCATCAAGGATGCCGAGCAAGGCGATGTGGTGCTGTTCCGCACCGGCTGGAACGAGCTGTGGCGCGACAACCTCGAGAAGACCGCAGATCAGGCGGCAGCCGACAACGCGATGTTCAACTCCGGCGGTCCGGGCGTGTCGCCGGAAGTCTGCGACCACCTCGCCACGCGCAAGATCGCGATGCTGGGCGCCGACAACTGGGGCATCGAGCCGTACGACTTCGGCAGCAAGGGCCAATGGCCGACCCCGTTCGCGAAAGTGGAGGAGTGGGCGTATTGCCACATGAATCTGAGCGCGCGGCGCGGCATCTATCTGTTCGAGAACCTCGACCTGAAGGACCTCGGCGAACGGGGCCCGGCGGAGTTCCTGTTCTCGTGGGCGCCGATCAAGCTGGTGGGTGCCACCGGCGCACCGGGAAATCCGATCGCCGCCTGGTGATCGACGCGGTCCGGTTCCCGGGGCGCTGTCGCCGCGGGAACCGGCTGATCTCCAAGGGGCGCCAGGCGCCCCTTTTTTTTCGGCGGCGTCGCGTTGAGGTTGACGTTTCGCCCCGTCGGACATCGGCCGACAGCGGCAGCGCATCGCACCGACACCACGGGGAGCATCCCGGGCGTAGCCTGTGGGTGAAGTCACGATGGACGAGAATGTCAGCGTGTCATCGTGTCTGGACACCGCGCTGCCCGGCAACCTGTGCCGGTCATCCGCGATCCAGCGACCCGGAAGGAGATCTCCGATGAATGCTCGAATCCTGTCAGTGACCGTATGCGCCTGCGCTCTGGTCTTCGATGTGCAATCCACCGCTTTCGCGATGGGCGATAAGGACCATGACCTGGCGAAGGACATGGCGACCGAGGTCTACGACGTGCCCTACGACAAGGCGCAGTTGAAGCGCGATGTCGACCGGAAATCCGACGCACAGGCGCAGACGCCCGCCGGCAAGCCGGATCCGGAACCGGTTTGCGATCCGGCGAAGGGGCAGACCGAGAAGGACTGCACGGCCCACGCGAAGAAGTGAGCTGCGCTGCTCCCCGATCCCGGCGACCGGGGAGCCCGCTCGCTCAACCGGCAACGGGGTTGAAGTCGTTGCCGCTTGATCGTCGACAGTGCTGCCGATGCATTGTCGATGTCGTCCACCGCAGATCAGGCTGCGTTCGCGGCGACGACCTTGTAGCGTGAAGCCGCGTGATCGCGTGACAGATTCGGCGCGAGAGCCAGCCGCGCTGCCTCGAATGCCGCCCAATCCTTGACCTGCGGCAGAGACGGAATCGTGACGAGTTCGCCCTGATCCAGTCCTGCCAACGCGGCGTCGACCATCTCCCCGGCATCCATCAGCATCTCCGCCGGAAAATTCGATACATCGATACCCGATCGTTCCCAGATCTCGGTGCGGGTCGCGCCCGGCAACACGGCCTGCACCCGCACCGCGGTGTCCCGCAGCTCATGCTGCAGCGATTGGGAATAGTTCAGCACATAGGCCTTGGTGGCGCTATACGTGCCGCCGAAGCTCTCCGGAATCAGCGGAACGACCGACGCCACGTTGATGAGCGTGCCGGCATTGCGTGCGGCGAACCGCGGCAGCACGGCGCCGGCGAGGCGCGTCACGGCGATCACGTTGAGACGGATCATCCGCTCGACGGCGTCGGCGTCGGCGCCGACCATGGCGCCGTTGACGACGATGCCGGCGTTGTTGACCAGCACGGAGACATGCTCGTCGGCGCTCAAACGCGCCTCGACCCGTGCCAGATCGGCCGGCAGCGCGAGATCCGCGCGCAGCACATCCACGCGGACGCCGGATTCCTGCTGCAGTTTCGCCGCGAGCGTGCGCAGACGCGCCTCGTCGCGGGCAACGAGGATCAGGTCGAAGCCACGTTTCGCGAAACGATCGGCGTAGATCGCGCCGATGCCCGCCGACGCGCCGGTGATCAGTGCGGTGCCCTGTGTTGCCGTCATGGTGTTGCTCCTTCGAGAGATGGGCCGAACGCCGGCTGCCGGCGTTCCGGAGTGGATTGCTTCAAGACCCGACGAAGACTACCTACCTATCGGTAGTCTGTCTAGGCAAAAAAAGGGGCCGCACCGCACGCGCCCTTGCGCTCAGCCCAGCAGCGATCGCTTGAGCGGTGCCACTGCCTCGTCGAAATCGGCGACGTCGCCCGTCATCCGCGCGGTCAGCATCGCCCCCTGGCACACGGCGAAGACGTGGGCGGCGATCTGGCTCACCGGCGGATCATCGGACACGCGGGTTGCGACGACCGGCAAGGCTCCGAGCACACCCGTCAGCCACAAGATTTGCGCGCTGCGCAGATCGCGGACCGCGCGCTTCAGATCGTCGTTGACGCAGTCCCAGCCCGGCGCCACGGCGCAGGTGGGGCAGACTGCTTGGCCGGCAGCGAGGCCGTTCCGGTGCAGATCGAAGAAGGCCACGAGCTTCTGCTCCGGCGTCGTGCCGGCCTGGGCGGACCATTCCCTGAACCAGCGAATGGCCTCCCGCAGCACTTCGATGCCGAGCGTTTCCTTGGTCTGGAAGTGGTGATACAGGCTGGCCTTGCGGACCCCGACGAGATCCGCGACGTCCTGGAAGCTGAAGCCCAGGTACGAGCGGGTCCGCATCAGGTCGCGGGCAACCGTCAGGATCTGCTCCCGGGTACTGGAGCCGGCAGAGGTGGTGGTGCGCGTCATCTATCTACTATGAGGTAGATTCCGGCCGGTCGCAAGCCTGCGTCTCCGGACGTTCCGCCAGGAGACAAGCGACGCGTTCGGCACGGGCCGTCGGTCCGATGGGTCACGGCCGGCGACGAGGTGCCGCTCGGTCGACGTCGAACGCGGCCGCCGTCGCCGATGCGCAGACACGCAACTTCCTTCCGGCAGGGATGATCCAAGCCGCGTCAGGCCCCACCGATGGCCTCCCCCGACAGGAGCATTTCATGGCGAAGATTCTCGTTCTCTATTACTCCAGCTACGGCCACGTCGAGACACTGGCGGGCGCCATCGCGGAAGGCGCCCGTACCGTGACCGGCACGGAAGTCGTCATCAAGCGCGTCCCGGAAACCGTGCCGGAAGCCACCGCGAAATCGGCCGGGTTCAAGCTGGACCAGAGTGCTCCGGTCGCGAAGCCGGAAGAACTGGCCGACTACGACGCGATCGTGCTCGGCACGCCGACCCGGTTCGGCAACATGGCCGGCCCGATGCGCAATTTCCTCGATCAGACCGGCGGCCTGTGGGCCAAGGGCGCACTGATCGGCAAGATCGGCAGCGCCTTCACATCCACCGCGACCCAGCACGGCGGCCAGGAGAGCACATTGCTGTCCATCCACACGACGCTGCTCCACCACGGAATGGTGATCGTCGGCGTACCATACTCATGCTCGGAACTGAGCACGATGAGCGAGTTGTCCGGTGGCACGCCCTACGGCGCGACGACCATTGCCGCACCCGACGGCAGCCGGCAGCCCTCGTCGATCGAACTGACCATCGCCCGCTTTCAAGGTAAACACGTTGCGACGCTTACCCAACGTCTCGCCGGCTGACGAAAAGAACCCGGCCCCCGCCGTCGTACCGCATCGCCCCCGCCGGGGCATGCGGTCGACGCTCCCGTCGATTGCGCTGTCGCTGCTGGCGGTCGCGGCGTCGATGCCGCTGCAGGCCCAGCACTACGAT
>JAHCKV010000299.1 GCA_026125595.1 Burkholderiales bacterium
GAAGGCCGCATCTATCTTTCCGGCGTGCAGGCCCTGGTGCGCCTGCCGCTGATGCAGCAGATGCGCGACCGCGCCGCCGGCCTGAATACCGCCGGCTTCATCTCCGGCTATCGCGGTTCTCCGCTGGGCGGGCTCGACGAAGCCCTGTGGAAGGCGAAGTCGCATCTCGAAGCGCATCACGTGCGCTTTCAACCCGGCGTCAACGAAGAGCTCGCGGCCACCGCCGTCTGGGGCAGCCAGCAGGTCCACCTGATCGGCGATTCCAAGTATGACGGCGTGTTCGCGCTGTGGTATGGCAAGGGCCCCGGCGTCGACCGCTGTGGCGACGTGTTCAAGCACCTGAACTTCGCCGGCACCTCGACGCACGGTGGCGTGCTGCTGGTGGCGGGTGACGACCACGGCGCCTATTCTTCGACGCTGCCGCACCAGAGCGATCACCTGTTCTCGGCGTCGATGATCCCGGTGCTCTATCCGTGCAACGTCGAGGAGTACCTCACCCTCGGGCTGCACGGCTGGGCGATGTCGCGCTTCTCCGGCTGTGCGGTCGGCTTCAAGGCGCTGGCCGACACGGTGGAATCGTCGGCCTCGATCGCTGCCGACCCGTTCCTCGTGGAGACCCGGCTGCCGACGGATTTCGTGATGCCGCCCGGCGGGCTGAACAACCGGCTATCGACCGACACGCTGGGCGTGCAGGCGCGCAAGCAGGAAGCGCTGATGCAGGATTTCAAGATCTACGCCGCCATCGCCTATTCGCGGGCGAACCGGCTGAACCGCACGATGATCGACAGCCCCAACGCGCGGCTGGGCATCGTGGCCTCGGGCAAGTCGTACATGGACGTGCTCGAAGCGCTCGAGGAACTGGGCATCGACGAGCGCTTCGCCGCCGAGATCGGCATCCGGCTGTTCAAGGTGTCGATGCCCTGGCCGCTGGAACCCGATGGCATCCGGGAGTTCGCCCAGGGCCTGGACGAAATCCTGGTGGTCGAAGAGAAGCGTCAGATGGTCGAGTACCAGTTGAAGGAGCAGCTCTACAACTGGAAGGCGGACGTGCGGCCGCGCGTGATCGGCAAGTTCGACGAGCAAGGCGAATGGGTCGGGTCGCGCGGTGAATGGCTGCTGCCGGCGAAGGCGGATTTCTCCGTGGCGCAGCTGGCGCGGGTCATCGCGTCGCGGATCGCGCGGTTCCACTCGAGCGATCTGATCAAGGCGCGGCTGACCTTCCTCGAAGCGAAGGAAGCCGTGCTGCGCAAGACCGTGGACACGCCGCCGCGTCCGGCGTGGTACTGCTCGGGCTGTCCGCACAACACGTCGACCAAGGTGCCGGACGGCAGTCTGGCGCTCGCCGGCATCGGATGCCACGTCATGGCGACGGCGATCTACCCGGACCACAACCGCACCACCACACAGATGGGTGGCGAAGGTGCGCCGTGGATCGGGCAGGCGCCCTTCTCGCAGCGGGACCATGTGTTCGCCAATCTCGGCGATGGCACGTACTTCCACTCCGGCCATCTGGCGATCCGCGCGGCGGTCGCCGCCGGCGTGAACATCACCTACAAGATCCTCTACAACGACGCGGTCGCGATGACCGGTGGCCAGCCGGTGGACGGCACGGTGTCGGTGGCGATGATCGCGTCGCAACTGGCCGGTGAAGGCATCAAGCGCATCGCGGTCGTCACCGAAGACTTGTCGCGCTATGCCGATCGATCGGCGTTGCCGGCTCTGGTGACGCTGCACGATCGCAAGGAGCTCGATGCGATCCAGCGCGAACTGCGCGAAGTGAAGGGCGTGTCGATCCTCATCTACGACCAGACCTGTGCGGCCGAGAAGCGACGCCGACGCAAGAAGGGCAAGATGGCCACGCCCGACCAGCGCATGTTCATCAACGACGCCGTGTGCGAGGGTTGCGGCGATTGCGGCGTGCAATCCAACTGCACGTCGATCCTGCCGCTGGAAACGGCGCTCGGTCGCAAGCGCATGATCGACCAGTCGTCGTGCAATCTCGATTTCTCGTGCGTCAAGGGTTTTTGCCCGAGCTTCGTCAGTGTCGAAGGGGCGAAGGTGAAGAAGTCGAAATCGGCCAAGAGCGCGGCACCGGAAGAGTTCGGTGCGCTGCCCGACCCCGTGATCCCCGATCCGGGTGAAGGCACCTACGACATCCTCATCACCGGCATCGGTGGCACCGGCGTCATCACGATCGGTGCGTTGATGGGCATGGCGGGACATCTGGAAGGCAAGGGTGTGTCGGTGCTCGACATGACCGGCATGTCGCAGAAGAACGGGGCGGTCACGTCCCATGTGCGGGTGGCACGCAACGTCGGTCGCATCCGCGCCCAGCGCATCGCCACCGGCGAGGCCGACCTGATCCTCGGTTGCGACATGCTGACAGCCGGTGCCCAGGACGCGATCTCCAAGACGCGACCTGGCGTGACCGTGGCGCTGATCAACAGCCACGAGCAGCCGCCGGGGCAGTTTGCGCAGGACGCCGATTGGAGCTTCCCGGTGGATCGCATCAAGGCGCTGATCGACGAATCCGTGGCCGGCCGTGCCACCTTCGTCGACGCGACCAAGCTGGCGACGGCGCTGCTGGGAGATTCGATCGCCACCAATCTGTTCATGCTGGGCTATGCGTTCCAGAGCGGGTTGATTCCGCTGACCGAAGCGTCGCTGCTGCGGGCCATCGAACTGAACGGTGTGGCCATCGATGCCAACAAGCAGGCGTTCCTGTGGGGGCGCCGTGCCGCGGCCGATCTGGCGCGGGTGGAGAAGATCGCCGTTCCGGCCAAGCCTGTGGTGCTGCAGATGCCGCAGAGCCTCGAGTCGCTGTTGCGCGATCGGGTCGAGCAACTCACGGCTTACCAGAACGCCGCGTATGCCGAGCGCTATCGCAGCTTCGTCGAACAGGTACGTTCGGCCGAAGCGAAGCTCGGCAAGAGCGAATTGCTGACCAAGGCCGTGGCACGCAACCTGTTCAAGCTGATGGCCTACAAGGACGAGTACGAAGTCGCTCGCCTCTACACCGATGGCCGCTTCGAGGAGAAGCTGAAAGCCACCTTCGATGGCGACTTCACGGTGAACTTCCACCTCGCGCCGCCGCTGTTCTCGAAGCGCGACGCACAAGGTCATCTGGTCAAGGCGCGTTACGGTTCGTGGATGTGGCAGGCGTTCAAGCTGCTCGCGAAGTTCCGATTCCTGCGCGGCACGTCCCTCGATGTGTTTGGCAAGACCGAAGAGCGGCGCATGGAGCGGCAACTGATCGACGACTATCGCGCATCCATCGAAGGCGCGCTGCCCCGTCTCACCGAAGACAACTGGAAGCAGGTAGTGGATCTGGCCAGTCTTCCCGAGCAGATCCGCGGCTTCGGCCATGTGAAGGAGAAAGCGGTCGAGCAGACCCGCACGCGCTGGAAGCAGCTCGAGCAGGAACTGTCCGGTGCCCGCGATGGAGGGGCGGCCGTGAAGGCGGCCTAGCGCGATCCGGATCGGACGCAATACGGCTGAGCGGCGGCTTTCGTCGTTCCGCCGCTGGCGGGTGTCGAACAGATTCGTGGACGAGGGGATTTCATGCAGCAATCCGTTGCCGCGCTGCCGCGGCTGACGCTGGAGAGCGTGCACGTTCGGGCCGCACTGGTGCCGTTGCGGCGGCCCATCGTGTCGAAGGTGGGCATTTATCCCGAATGGCCGTTCCTGCTGGTGGACGTGAAGACGCGCGAAGGCGTGGTCGGCAGCGCCTATCTGGAGCCGTATGTGAAGGGCGCGATGGGTGCGATCGCGCAGTTGATCCAGGGCCTCGCGGATCAGTGGAAAGGCAAGCCGCTGGCGCCGCTCGACGTGTTCCGGAAGGGCATGCAATCGCTGCATCTGGTCGGCCGCCAGGGCATGAGCATGATCGCGCTGTCGGGCCTCGACATGGCCTTGTGGGATGCGCTGGCGAAGGCGGCTGGCGTGCCGCTGGCCGTGCTGCTGGGCGGTTCCGTCGGCTCGGTGCGGGCGTACAACACCAATGGCCTGTGGTTGATTCCGCAGGAACGCATCGCCGACGAAGCGGCGGAGTTGGTCGCGGAAGGCTTCGACGCCATCAAGCTGCGGCTCGGCCGGCCGACGCTGCGCGAGGACATCCGCGTGATCGACACGGTCCGCAAGACCGTCGGCGACGACATCCGGTTGATGAGCGATTTCAACCAGGGTCTCGCGCTCGACGAAGCCTTGCTTCGCTGCCACGCCCTCGATGACCAGGGGCTGCAGTGGTTCGAAGAACCCATCGTCTACGACGACTACGCCGGCTGCGCGCAACTGGCGCGCGAGTTGAAGACGCCGCTGCAGATTGGCGAGAACATCTATGGCCCGCGCGAATTCCTGAAGGCGGTGCAGGCGCAGGCGAGCGATCTCTACATGCCGGATCTGATGCGCATCGGCGGCGTCACCGGTTGGCTGCGCGCGGCGGCCATCGCCGGCGCTGCGGGCCTGCCGCTGTCGAGCCATCTGTATCCGGAGGTCTCGGGGCATCTGCTGCGCGTCAGCGACAGCGCCGATTGGCTCGAGTCCCGCGACTGGGGCAATCCGCTGGTGCAGGAACCATTCGTCATCGACAACGGAACCGTCATCGTTCCCGATCGTCCCGGCAACGGCATCGCGTGGAACGAAGATGCGGTGAAGCGCTACGCCGTTTGATCGGGCGGCAAGGACAAGCTGGGGGAGGGGAGTGCGAACGGGAGGGCTGGTAGCAGGAGGCTCTCCCGGACCGCATAGCGGCCCTGGGGATGTGTATCGACCGAGGGGCTATGCCCCAACTCTCCGAAGGGTCCGAGGAGGCAGGCGATCCAACAGTGCGACAAGCTCCGGCAACAGCGGTGCAAGATCTTGCACCCGATTCTTCCGAGCGATCAGCAGGCTCAATGCAGCAGAATCGTGAAGCTGTAACCCATCAAGCAGGATG
>JAHCKV010000003.1 GCA_026125595.1 Burkholderiales bacterium
AGTATCACGTGCGCGACCGTGGCGCTCGGGTTCGAGGGCGAGGCGACGTCGACGACAGGGAGCGACACGCCGTGAGGAGACGGCAACGACACCATCGGACCCGTGCGCCCGGTCCCGTCAATCCCATGTCGAACAGTGGGTTGGCTCCGGCATCGCGCCTGCATCGCGGTTTTCGTTGCCAAGGCGCAAGCCTTGGCTGCCTCACCCCGCTCGCACTCATCCATGTCGGAGCCAACGCGCATCGCGAGACTGGTTCGGTGTTTCCCTAGGACGACATCCTACCTTTGACCGGTGACCGCTACGCAACCTGACTCTATTCACGGTCGAGCCAGCATCGAATGAATGATTCGTTGTTTGGAAATACTGAGGCGTGCATCGTTGCATCCGGGCATGAGCTTCGAACCGATAGTGATTTCACGGGCGACGATCGGTCGCGTAGCGTTTCTGGTTCCGTTCAGCGGGTCCGAGGTCCCCATGTCGCACGCCGACGTGACAGACGTGAATGCGGTTGAAGGTGTTCTCCACTATCTGGTGCCGCTGCCACGCAAGCCGTTTCGCTACGCCTTTGCGCCGCCGCATGGCGTGCCGGTCCAGAACATGTCGTACGAAGCGCGGCGTCTGTCGATTCGCGATGCCCGTCGTGGATCGCCGGGTGCTGCGCTGGATGTCGAGGGTTTCCAACTGGTGCAGCACACCAGTGCGGTCACCGACTTCAACGACGAAGACCAGCTGCGCACGATCTATTACCCCGAAGCCGAAGCGCTGGTCCGTGCCGCCACGGGCGCGGTTCGCGTCGTGGTGTTCGATCACACGATCCGGCGACGGGCGGCGCATCGCCCGCCGCTCGACGATGGGCGCCCCGTCGACGGGGCGAGGGAGCCGGTCGGGCGTGTGCACAACGACTACACGGTGGATTCCGCGCCGAAACGCGTGCGCGACCTGATGGGCGATGCCGCCGCCGATCTCCTGACCCGGCGCTTTTCGATCGTGAACGTCTGGCGGCCGATCCGCGGCCCGCTGCTCGATGCGCCGCTGGCGGTGTGCGACGCGCGCAGCGTGGCATTCGAAGATTTCGTCGCGAGCGATCTGATCTTCCGGGATCGGATCGGCGAGACTTACAACGTGTGTTTCAGCGCGTCCCATCGGTGGCACTACTACCCGGCCATGACCACCGACGAAGCCTTGTTGTTGAAGTGCTACGACTCGGTCGTGCAGGGTATTGCGCGATTCGCGCCCCACACCGCATTCGATGATCCGACGATGCCGGCCGATGCGCCGTTGCGCGCAAGCATCGAACTGCGGACGCTCGTCTTCCACCACCATTGACCGCATTGGATCGGTCGATGTCGGCGCCTTCGTCGATAACCGTCATCGATGCCGGCTGCGGCGATCCCTTATCGGCGATCGATTTGGAGGCATTGGCACTGCGCTTCGCTGGGCGTGCCGAGCAGGCCGATCGCGCGGCACGGATTCCCCGGGACAGCCTGGCGGATGCCGCGAACCTGCAGGCGCTGACCGTACCGCGGGCGCGCGGTGGATACGGCGCCGGCATTGCTGCGGTATCCGCCATCGCGCGCCGGCTCGGACGGGCCGATCCAGCGCCGACGCTGATCCTGGTCATGAGCTGGATCCAGCATGCGCTGCTCGGGCGACGCGACGGTTGGCCAGAGCGGATGCAGCGGCAGCTGGCCCGTGACGCGCTTGCCGGTCGCGGGTTGATCAACGCGCTGCGTGTCGAACCTGCGCTGGGAACGCCGGTGCGCGGTGGTCTGCCCGACACCATCGCCCGCCGTGCGGCCGGCGGCTGGCGGTTGTCAGGTCGGAAGATCTACTCCACGGGTGCGGGTGCGTTGGACGGCATGGTCGTGTTCGCGCGGACCGATGACGCGGCGCCGCTGGTCGGCAATTTTTTCGTGCCGGCCACGGCCGCCGGCATCCGGATCGAGGAGACCTGGGACGCCCTGGGCATGCGCGCTACCGGCAGCCATGACGTCGTGTTCGAAGATGCGCCGCTCGGGCCGGAAGCGGCTGTGGATGTGCGGGCACCGGAAACCTGGGCCGGAATGCCTGCGGTACACGCCGCATGGGCTTTCCTGCCGGTGGCAGCGCTCTATCTCGGGGTGGCCGAGGCCGCCCGCGATTGGCTGCTGCAGCATCTGCATGCGCGCGTTCCGTCGAACCTCGGTCGATCGCTGGCGACGCTCGAGCGGTTCCAGCTCGGGGTCGGCGAGATCGAAGTGCTGTTGCGAACATCTGGTGTGCTCCTGGCCGCCGCCGCCGAACAGGCCGATGCCGATCCGGCGGCCCTAAACAGCATCGATCCGGGCATCGTCAAACACCAGGTCACCGAGAACGCGATCCGGGTCGTGGAACTGGCAGTTGCGCTGGTCGGCAACGCCGGTCTGTCGCGGCGCAACCCGCTGGAGCGCCACCTGCGCGACGTGCTGTGCGGCCGCATCCATACACCGCAGAGCGATTCCGTACTGAAGAGTGCCGGCCTCGCAGCGCTCGCGAAGGCTGGCGGCAACGGAGACTCCCCATGAGCATCGAATTCATCGGCATGATTCAGGCACGCCGCCTGTCGGAGATTCATCCGCCCAGCGGGCCTTCGGTACAGCCGGACTACATCCGCGATTTCGCGCGAGCCCACGAAGCGGGCGGTTTCGACCGGGTGCTGGTCGGCTATTGGTCCGATGGCCCGGATGGCTTCCTGGTGGCCAGCCATGCTGCGGCGTCCACCGAGCGTCTCGGCATCCTGCTGGCCCATCGGCCCGGCTTCGTTGCGCCGACGCTGGCGGCCCGCAAGTTCGCGACGTTCGACCAGTTGACGGGCGGACGGGCAGCCATCCATGTCATCTCCGGCGGCGACGACGCCGACCAGCGCCGCGACGGCGACTACCTGGGCCATGACGAGCGCTACGCCCGGACCGACGAGTACGTGGAGATCCTGCGCAAGATCTGGACGGCCCGGGCGCCCGTCACCCACGAAGGTACGTACTACCGGTTCGCCAACGCCGCGTCCGAGGTGACGCCGCTGCAGCAGCCGTATCTGCCGATCTATTTCGGCGGCTCGTCGGATGCGGCCGTCGCGGTGGCCGGTCGCCACGCCGACGTCTACGCGCTGTGGGGTGAACCGCTGGCCTTCACGCGCGACACGGTGGCGAAGGTGCGGCGTGCCGCGGCGCTGCACGGCCGCAGCATCCGCTTCAGCCTGTCGACGCGGCCGATTCTGGGACGGACCGAGGCCGAGGCGTGGGACCGTGCCCACGCCATACTCGATCGCATTCATGCGGTCCGGCGGGAGCAGGGCCTGCCGCCGCCGGCCGCGACACCCCAGGCCGTGCAGTCGCAGCGGCTGCTGCAGGCGGCCTCGAACGCCGAGGTGCACGATCGCTGCCTGTGGATGGCCATCGCCGCGGCGACCGGCGCCCGCGCCAATACGACGGCATTGGTCGGGACACCGGATCAGGTAGCCGATGCGCTGCTCGACTACCACGCCATCGGCATCACGACCTTCCTGATCCGCGGGTTCGATCCGTTGGAAGATGCGATCCAGTATGGCAACGAGCTGCTGCCGCGAGTGCGGGCGCGAGTGGCGGCGTTGCAGGCGGTAGCCTGAGCCGTCACGTACGCCGGTCGTACTTGTCATTGGAATAAGCAACGATCAAACCGTTTGTGGAGCGGCATGGGGACTCCCCGTAGTCTCCGCTCGGCTCCAGGAATCCGGGCATTCATGCCGGCGGAGCGGATCACGATCGGCAAATCTATCGATCTGTTAGTTGCAAATCGAAAAGCATTCGTAGTGCGGTGCAGAAGACATCGGCATGATGCTCTTCGAGTAGTTGCAGTTGCAGCGTCGGACCTGTCGACAGGACGGCAAGTGGCTTGGATGTGGGTCGCTTCGTTCGCCGGATCAGCGTTGACCGGCGGAGCTCTCGGCCCTGTAAGAAGGGTGGATTTCGACAGCTTCCCCTTCGGTTCCTCGATCTGTCGATTTGGAGACC
Organism: Burkholderiales bacterium; assembly: GCA_026125595.1. GTDB lineage: Bacteria > Pseudomonadota > Gammaproteobacteria > Burkholderiales. Next base: position 4,005 of record JAHCKV010000003.1, read on the forward strand.
TCAATGCAATTTCAACTGAAAGCCATCGTCGCCGCTGCCGCGCTCGCTGGATTCGCAGGATCCGCCGGTGCTGCCATCGACAATGGTTCCACCGGCAACGGTTCGCTGTTCCTGAACGTCTACGATTCGGTTGCCGGCGTGTCCTTCGTCAAGGACCTCGGCATCTCGGTTGCCGACTTCGCGCCGACGCAGGGCGTTCCGGCCTATCTGAACTTCGATCTATCGGGTGATCAGGACTGGACCACGTTTGTCAGCCTGACGACGGCTGGCAACGTGGCATGGAACGTGGTGGCGCTGGGTGATACGCGTCCGGTGTCCCCGGGCTCGACCGCCCATCAGATCTACTACAGCACCACGCCGGACGCGGTCGAGACCATCGACAACACCCGCAATTCGCAGCTGAAGCAGTTCTTCATCACCAATTCCTATGTGCAGGCCGTGAACCCTCTGTTGGATGCCGAGAACGGTTCCGCCGTGCACGTGGCGGAGGGCTCGGCCGATTTTTCGTACTTCGGCTTCGGTTTCCAGGACAACTGGGGTGGCAAGGCGACTTTCAGCTCTGTCGGAGCCCTTGATGCGGAGTTGGCGTTCTACAAGCTGAGTCTCGGCGGAACCGGTGCCAACTTGACCAACATCGTCGTGACGCCTTACGAGCAGACCTGGTTGCTCAGCTCCGACGGCACATTGACCTACGGTGTCGCGGCTGTTCCGGAACCTGAAACCTGGGCGTTGTTGGGCCTGGGACTGGCGGGCATCGGCTTCGCCGTCCGCCGCCGCAAAACAGCGTAAATCCAATACTCGCGAGGTCGTGGTCCGGGTCGCCCCAGGGCGACCCCGGGGACCGGTGCGACCTGCGAAACCGAATCGGAGAATCTGACATGAAGATCAAAGCAAAACTGTTGGCCCTGGCTGTCGGGGCTGCGATCGCGGGCCCGGCGCTGGCGCTGGGCCCGACGGAAACACCCGACTACATTCTGTACGGTGGTGGTGGCGCAGAACAGAACAACCTGTTCGAGACCGTGGCGCGCAGTTTGTTGAACAATGTCGACACTTACACCGAACGTTCTGACGGCTCCGCCGGCGCCGTGCTGCGCTATGTGTTCGGTACCCTGAAGGTCGCTGCCGGCAGTGTGCCGGCCGGCGCCAAGGTGCTGATTGCCTATCGCTCACAGGGCGGGGTGTTTGCCAATGGCGTGGGTCCGGTGGCCCGTGGACAGAATCTGCCGTACTACTCCATCACCGGTGCCACCTTGGTCGGCACGCGCTACTACATCAATACGGCGACGGCGACGGTGACGCCCAACGCGCCCGATTTCGGCCTCGCCAATACGGAAGTTCAGTTGTACAGCGGTCCCAATCTGCCCGCCGGCAGCACGGCGCTGACGCCGGCCGAGATCGCGAACATCAACCGCGAGCCCCTGTACCAGGTCGTGAACGGGATCGCCGTCACCAGCAACCTGTACGCAGTCAAGAAGAACTTCTCCACTGCGGAAATCGGTTCCATCCTGGCTGGTAGCCTGACCGACTGGAGTCAGTTGAATGACGACGCCGGTAATCCGCTGGCCGAAGGCCCGATCATCCTGGCAGACCGTAACGCTGGGTCAGGTGCCAAGGCCGTCGCCAACCAGCGCTTCCTGTTCAATCCGGGTTCCAGCGGTCTGGGCGGTGCAGTTGCTCCGGCCAATTCCTTTGGAGATACCGGCGATCCTGTCAACTACAGCACATACACCGTCAAGACACTGCAGAGCGCCGGTCTCGTGCCGACGGAGCTGAATGCGATTCAGGCCAAGGGACAGCGCGGCATCGGGATTCTCGGCCGCGAATATCTTCCCGGGTCGTTGACCTATCGCTTCATCGCGATCGACGGCGCGAACGCCGGGTCGGATACGTTCGACAAGGTTCCGGTCGTCAATGGTGCGTACGACTACTTCTCGACGGCGTCGTTCCAGAGCCGCAACAAAGTGGTCAACGGTAAGCGCTATCAACAAGCCGGCACCTCCTGGGGTGCGTTGACGGCAGCACTGCTCGCCAAGCTGAAGGATCCGGCCATCACCACCACGGTGCCGGGCACGCTGCTCGACCCGACGGTCGTGTCGCCCGGCGATTTCGGCGGCGCGTACGACGCCTTCATCACGCGCGGCACGCGCTTCGGCAACACCACGGCGCCTCTGCAGTTGCAGTTCTGAGCGGCCCGTCTCTGGGAGGGCACGAGGTCAGCGTGTCCCTCCCAGGATGACGGTGTTGTTCCGGGACCCTGCTGCGGCGGGGTTCCGTCTTTCAGCATTTCGCATCGAGTCTCGAAACCGTCGTTCCGTCGTTCATTCAACCCGGCGAACCATGATTCACCGATTTCTCCAGCGCCGGCCGGCGCACCGGCCCTGATGCGACGATGGTGGCTTCGGCTCATGGTCTTGTCCTTCGCGTTGCACATTGCAGCGGTTGCGGCTGCGGACGAACCGGCAGCGCCGAAGTTCGACGTGCTGGAGTACCGGATATCCGGCAACAAGCTGCTGACGCGGATCCAGATCGAAGAGGCGGTGTATCCGTTCATGGGCGAGTCCAAGAGCCTCGACGACGTGGAAGCTGCCCGCGCGAAGCTGGAGAGCACCTATCACGATCTGGGCTATCTCAGCGTCAGCGTCGACATTCCGGAGCAACAGGTCGACGGCGGCGTCGTCACGCTGAAGGTGGTCGAAGCGCCGATCGGCCGGCTGCGCATCACCGGTTCGCGCTACTACGTGCATGGGCACATCCGCGAAACGACGCCTTCGCTGGCCGAGGGTAGCGTGCCGAACTTCAACGCCGTCCAGCAGGAGTTGGCCCAGCTCAACCGCACATCCGATCGACGGGTGACGCCGGTGCTCGCGCCGTCGACGATTCCCGGCATGGTGGATGTCGAGCTGAAGGTCGACGATCAGTTGCCGCTGCACGGCAGCGTCGAGTTGAACAACCGCTACAGCGCCAACACGAGCCACACGCGAGCGGTGGGGCAGTTGCGCTACGGCAATCTGTTCCAGCGTGATCACAGCATCAGTTTCCAGTACCAGATCGCGCCGGAGAATCCAGACGATTCGCGCGTCTGGTCGTTGTCGTACGTGATCCCGACCCAATCGGGTTCGACATGGGCATTCTATGCGGTCGAAGCGAAGAGCAACGTCGCCGTGCTGAGCAGCATCAGCGTGATCGGCAACGGCAACATCTACGGTGCGCGGTGGATTCAGCCGTTGCCGCAGCGACAGAACTTCTTCCACAGTCTCACGCTCGGCGTCGACTACAAGGATTTCAAGGAGAACATCCTGCTGCAGGGCGCCGACTCGATCGCGACGCCGGTCGCCTATGCGCCACTGAGTGCACAGTACAGTGCCACTCGGCTGAGCGGCACGAACAAGCGTCGCCACCGCACCGTGTTCGATACCGGTGTCGGTTTCCTGATCCGCGGACTTGTTGCCGATCAACAGCAGTTCTCGAACAAGCGCTACGGTGCCGGCACGTCATACATGACGTTTCGCAGTGGCCTGCAGCACGAGTTCACGCAGGTCGGGCTCGGTTCGATCTACGCCAAGGGCGATTTTCAGCTGGCCAGCGGACCGCTGATCAGCAACGAGCAGTTCGGAGCCGGCGGCGCCGATTCCGTGCGCGGCTATACCGAATTCGAATGCCTGGGCGACGTCGGTGCGCGTGCGTCGATCGAGGCGCGCAAACCGGTGGCCGTGGGCAAGTCACGCAACGACGATGCGCAGTCGCGCGTGTATGCGTTCTTCGATACCGCTTCGCTCGAGACGCTGGAACCGTTGCCGGGTCAGAGGTCGCGCTGCCGGCCGTCGAGCGCCGGACTCGGTGCGCGCTATCAACTGGATGGTCTCAGTCTCAATGTCGATCTGACGCGAGCGCTGCAGGACGGCAACGTGACCCGATCCGGCGACATGCGGATCCTGTTCCGGGCGGCCTATGAATTCTGACCTGCGTCTGCTCTGCATCGCGGCGGCGATTCTGAACGCGTTTCCGTCCGCCGGTTCCGCGCAAAACCTGCCGACGCCTTGCGACGGCGGTGCCTGCGGTATCTCGGCCGGCAACACGCCGTTCGTGACTTCGGGGCAGATCGGCAATGGCGGTGTTCCAGCGGTGAACGGCAACACCATGACCATCCAGCAGCTCACCGACAAGGCGATCCTGAACTGGCAGAACTTCGACATCGCGGCTGGGCACGCGGTCAACTTCGTGCAGCCCGGTGCCACGTCGGCGGCGCTGAACCGGATCTGGAGCGCCGATCCCAGCGTTATCGCCGGGCACCTGAATGCCAACGGACAGGTATTCCTGCTGAACCAGAACGGCATCCTGTTCGACAACGGCGCCCAGGTGAACGTCGCGGGCCTCACGGCTTCGACGCTCAACATTACCGACAGCCTGTTTCTGAACGGCATTCTGTCGGGCAATGGTGGCGTGACCGCTGCGGGCCTGCCGGCCGTGTTCCAGGCCGGCGCCGGTGCCACCGGTGATGTCACGGTGAATCCGGGGGCGGTGCTGACGACCACCAGCGGCGGTCGAGTGTTCCTGTTCGCGCCGAATGTCATCAACAAGGGCACGATCTCGACGCCGGACGGCCAGACCATCCTCGGTGCCGGCAAGACCGTCTATCTCGCCGCGAGCACCGATCCGGCGATGCGCGGGTTGCTGATCCAGGTCGACGGAGAAGGTGTGGCGGCCACCAGCACGGTCGCCAACGAAGGGCAGATCACCGCGGCGCGCGGCAACGTGACGTTGGCCGGATTGATGGTCAATCAGGCAGGTCGAATCCGGGCCACCACGTCGGTCAGCGCCAACGGGTCGGTGTACCTCGTGGCCGGCGACACGTCGCGGCGCGACCCGAACGACGCTTCGGGGCAGACGCCATCGCAGTTCTTCAACGCGAACGTGGCCGGCTTCGGGCAGCTCTTGCCGAACCGCGGCGGAATTCTCGCGCTGAACGCGGGCAGCGTCACCGAAGTACTGCCGGATACCGACGTTGGCGGCACTGTCACGGACGGCCAAGTGTTCCTGCGGTCGACCGTGGAACTGATCGGGCAGCGCATCACGCTGGAGCAGAACGCGGCGATCATCGCGCCCAGCGGTCGCGTGACATTGGCTGCCGCGGAGAATCCGATCGAGCGACGATTGAACGCGAGCCTCGGTCTCGGCGCGCCGGCCAACGACAGTCGCATCTATCTCGAAACCGGCAGCCGCATCGACGTGTCGGGATTGGACAATGTCCCGATCTCGGCGGAGCGCAATCTGATCGAGGTCGAGTTGCGCGCCAACGAACTGCAGGACGCGCCGCTGCTGCGCGACGGCTTCCTGCGCGGTAAGACCGTGACCGTGGACCGCCGTTACGGCACCACGCTGACCGATATCACGCCGTACGTCACGAATCTGCCGCGGGGGATACGCGAGAAGAGCATTGCTGGCGGGGACATCCGGCTCGATTCCGAAGGCGATGTCATCACCCGAGCGGGTTCTCTGCTCGATGTGAGCGGCGGCAGCATCGCCTATCAGGCGGGGTATGGCAGTGCGACGATGCTGCTCGGTGCCGACGGCCGCCTCTACGACATCGCGACGGCGCCGAAGGATGTGCAGTACGTCGGCTTCAGCGGCACTTACAGCTACACCGACCCCAAGTGGGGCGTCACGACGACGTGGGCGTTGGCCAGCGGTAATCGCGGGTTGCCCCTGGCCGGATACGTGGAGGGCGCGTCGGCGGGGAGCATCACCGTCGTTGCGCCACAGGTGGCATTGCGGGGCAGCCTCGCGGGTCATGTCGAGGCCGGGTTGTATCAACGCACGGCGGCCACGCTGCCCAGCGGCGGGCGTATCGCCGTCGGCGACGCGAGGCCGCTGACCGAAGCGCTGCCCGAGAAGGATTTCCGGGTAGCGAATGTCCGGCTGGTCGCAAACACCGCCGATCTCCCCGCCGATTTCGATCCGGCGAGCTCGGCGCTGTCGGCTGCCGATCGGCAAACCGCAACGGTGTCGGCTGCGGCGATACGTCAGGGTGGATTCTCCAACGTGGCGCTTTACGCCAACGGCGACATCACGTTCGATTCGGGCGCACCGCTGGTGCTTCCGGTGGGCGGATCGGTCACTGCGGTCGGCCATTCGGTGCATGTCGCCGGCCGCATCGAAGTGCCGGCGGGCGACGTGTCGCTCCAGACCCGGATCGATCTGATCGGCGCAACGAGCGCCGGCGACGTGGTGCTCGGGAGTGGTGCCGCGCTGGTCACCCGCGGTGGCTGGGTCAACGACTCTCCGTCGGTGGCGCGCAACACGGGTATCGCACCGGTGCTGACGGCGCCGGTGTTGGTCGACGGCGGCGACGTTTCGCTCACGGCGGTCGGCAGCGTTCGGCTCGGTGCCGGCAGCCTGATCGACGCGAGCGGGGGTGGCTGGATCGACGTGAACAACAGCCTCACGGCCGGAAGTGGCGGCGACATCACACTGGCGGCCAATGTCGGCGCTGATGCCACGAGCATCAGCGGAGTTGTGGTGCTCGGTGGCGAAGTGCGTAGCTTCGGCCTCGAGAGCGGCGGCGCGCTGTCGATCGCATCGGCCTTCGTCACCGTGGGTTCCACGGCAACGGGCCGCACCGGGGAATTGCTGCTGAGCCCCGTGTTCTTCACGCGGGGCGGATTCTCCGACTATCGCATCACCGGCAACAACGGTGTGATCGTTGCCGATGGCGTGTCGGTCCGTCCGCGGACCCAGAACCTGTTCTTCAACCGCAATCCGTACTTCCAGTCGACCGGCGCCGATCTGTTCGGTTTCGCCGATGTGGTCACGCTGCCGGATGAATGGCGGGCTCCGACGAGCGTTTCCTTTGCGGCCACCAGCACCGGCGTCTTCGATCCGACGGCAGGCCATGTGGTGCTGGGGAGCGGCGCATCGATCGTCACGGACCCGGGCGGCTCGGTGGCGCTGGCGGCCCGGGAGAATCTCACGGTGCTCGGTAGCATCACCACGCCGGGCGGCAACGTGTCGCTGGCGGTCGCGCCCGGCATCGTCGTAGGCGCAGACGACTTCGAGGAAGGCTTCATCGCCACGCAGCGCCTGCTGATCGGCGCCAGCGCCCGCATCTCCGCGCGCGGATTCGCCAAGATCGACACGTTGAATCTCTATGGTTACCGTCAGGGCGAAGTGCTCGACGGCGGCACCGTGGATGTGGTCGCGAACAAAGGCTCGGTGGTCATCGAATCCGGATCCACCATCGACGTCTCCGGCATCAGCGCCGTGGTCGACCTCGTCTCGGTACGGCCCGGCGCGACCACGGTAGCACCGACCCGGGTAGCCGGTGACGCGGGGTCGATCCGGATCCAGGCGCGCGAGGGCATGGTGCTGGCCGGTAGTCTGCTCGGCCAGGCGGCGGATCTTCCGGGTTCCGCGGGCGGCAGCCTGCTGGTGGGTCTGGATCGCTACGATCGCTCGATCGACCCGAATGTGCTGATTCCCGCGGGCGGTCTCGTTCCGCAGTTTTCCGACCGGGGACCGGGTGCTGGTGGTGACCAGCAGCGCCGGTTCCGGCAGCCCGGTCAATGGCGTCGCCTTTTTCGACGTGGATGCCGTTGCCGACGGTGGCTTCGCTGCCGTGGAACTGCGCAGCACCGACGTGGTGCGATTCGCCGGTGACGTCGCGCTGGAGGCCAAGCGCAGCGTGACCATCGATGCGCCGCAGATCGAAGCTGCACCCGGTGTCGAGGTCCGCGTGCGAGCCACCTACGCGGTGCTCGGGAACGTCGACGGTCGCAACCAGCCCGGTGCCACCACCAACCGACAGCCGGTCCGCACGCCCGTCGCCGGTGACGGAACGTTGGCCGTCTCGGCGGCGCACATCGACTGGCGTGGCAACGCCGCATTGAGCGGTTTTTCACGCGTGGGCCTTTCCAGCGGTGGCGACATCCGTCTCACCCATTCGATGCAGGCGGACGGTGCGACTGACTTCACGGGCTCCATCAAGACCACGGCCGATCTGGTATTGCAGGCCGCGCGGATCTATCCGACCACGCTCACGGCGTTCACCGTGAATCCGGTGACGGTCGGTCATTCGTACACCACTGGTACCGTGACGGTGCTGCCGGGACCGACGGCCGGCGGTGTGCCACTGTCGGCCGGTGGCAGTCTCACCGTGAACGCCACCGACATCGTGCAGGGTGGCGTGTTGCGGGCTCCCTTGGGGCAGATCGTGCTGAACGCCACGAACAGCGTGACGCTGGCCGATGGCAGCCTCACGTCGGTGTCCGCCGAAGGCGCGATCATCCCGTTCGGGTCCACACAGAACGGGCAGGACTGGATCTACCGCGTCGACATCAACGGCACGAGCCGCGTCATCGCCGCACCGCCCGCGAAGCGCATCACCATCGATGCGCCGGACGTCGAACTGGCAGTGGGTTCGCGGACCGATCTGTCCGGCGGTGGCGATCTGTACGCGTACGAGTTCATCGCCGGCCCCGGCGGTTCGCGCGACGTGCTCGATTCGCTCGAGGGTCTGTATGCCGGTGCCATCGTGCCCGGTATCGGGTCGTTCGGTCCGCTGGATCATCAGTATGGACTCGGGGCTGCCGTCGCATCCGGCGAAGGTGTGTATCTATCCGGCGTGCCGGGACTGGCGGACGGTTTCTACACGATCCTGCCGGCGCGGTATGCGCTGCTGCCGGGTGCCTACGCGATCCAGGCGGTCGACGGTTACCGCGATATTCCGGTCGGATCGAGCATTGCCTATCCCGACGGCTCGGTGATCGTCGCGGGGCGCACCGGGTTCTCCGGGACCGATCTGATCGCGAGTCGCACTTCCGGCTATCGGGTGACGTCCGGTGCCACGGTGCGTACGCAATCGGGCTATACGGAGAGTACCGCCAGCGCGTTTTTCACCGCAGCGGCGGACGGTGCCGCCATCAGTCGCTTGCCGGCCGACGCTGGCCAGTTGACGTTGGCGGCGCGAGCGGCTCTCGCCATCGACGGCAGCATCGGCTTCGGTAGCGGACGGTTCTCGTACACCGATCCAGTGGCCGGGACCACCACGATCCGGACCGGTCGCGGTGGTGAAGTTTCGGTGCTCGCGCCGAAGATCGCGGTGGTCGACGCCATCGGAGCGGCCGACGGATTCCTGCAGATCGGTGCGGATTCGCTGGACCGCCTCGGCGCCGAGAGTCTCATCCTCGGGGCACGGCGCACGGACACCGCGGCGGGGTCGGTGCTGACCGTGGGTGCCGAGGCGGTGGAACTGCGCAATACGGCGGCCAGCCCGCTCGGTGCGCCGGAGATCATCCTCGCGGCGACGGGCGTAATCGCCGCGCGCTCGGGCAGCATGGTCGAGGGGCGCGGCGCACCGGCCGGCAGCGCGGTACCACTGCTGGTGTCCGGCGACGGTGCGCTGCTGCGGGTTTCCGGTGGCGCTCAGACCACGCTGATCCGTACCGATGTGCCGGCTGGTGCAACCGGCACATTGACGATCGAGGCCGGTGCCACCCTTCGTGCGGTCAGTCTCATCCTGGATGCTGCGGCAGACACCCGGATTCTCTCGGGGGCAACCGTGTCGGCGCGCGCGGCAGGCATCGCGGCCAGCCGGATCAACGTCGGCGATGTACCGAACGGAGTGGCCGGACTGCATATCACGCCGGATCTGCTCGATGGACTCGAAGGGCTGACCGATCTGGCGTTGCGCAGCTACAGCAGCATTGCGTTCTACGGGGAAGCCGGGCTCGGCACCGAGAATGCCGAAGGCATGCCGCGACTCGCGTCCCTCGCCCTCGAAGCCGGCGCATTGCTCGGCTACGGCGACGGTGCCAAGACGTTGCGTGCCGGATCCATCGCGTTCTCGAACGCGTCGAACGTCACCTGCGTCGGATGCATCGGCGACGGTACCGGTGCGCTGCAGTTGATCGCCGGCGAAGAGGGTGCGGCGGATGCCGCCATCGTGATCGGCAGCGGCGTCAAGACGATTTCCGGATTCGGTGGCGTGCTGTTCCAGTCCAGTGGTGACGTGTTCGGCGCCGGCACCGGTACGCTCGGCCTCGATGCCGCTGGCGATTTCACGCTGCAGGCGGCCCGCATCGCGACCTCGACCGGTGCCGATCAGCGCATCGTCAATGCCGACGGGCGCGTGCTGATCGCCACGGCGATTGCGTCGCCGAATGCGCAAACCCATCGGGGAATCGGCGGCAAGCTCGCGATCGTCGGGACCGAGATCGAGCATCGGGGCGTCATCGCGTTGCCGGCCGGTCATCTGACGCTGCAGGCGACCGGCGGTGCGGTGCGGCTCGAGGCCGGGTCGCGCGTCGAGGCCGCCGGCGTGATTCGCCGCATAGGCGACGTGGATGTGCTGACCGCCGCCGGCAGCGTGACCTTGGTCGCCGATGCCGGTGACGTGCGGTTGGCCGAAACCGCTGTGATCGATCTGTCCGGTGCGCGGACCGCGAACAGCAGTGCCGGGGGCGATGCCGGCACGCTGATCGTGCGCGTCCCGAACGGCCAGTTTGTCGCCGACGGCGACATCGATGGTCATGCCATCGGCGACGGGCGCGGGGGCTCGTTCGCGCTCGACACCCTCGCGCTGGCCGATTTCTCCGATCTCGGGGCGGTGCTGGCGGCAGGCGGTTTCATCGGTGACCGGCAACTGCGTGTGCGGACCGGCGATGTGTTCATCACCACGGGCGACACGGTTCAAGCCACCCGCTTCCAGTTGTCCACCGACGGCGGCGCGATCACCGTGGCAGGCGCCATCGATACCCGCGGTCTGAATGGTGGCGCCATCGCGCTGTGGGCCCGTGACGATCTGACGTTGCTCGCGACGGCGTCGCTGAACAGCACAGGCACCGACGAGACCGGAGAGGGGGGCGACATCACCCTCGGGACGGTGCAGGGCACGATCGATCTCGGCGGCGGGACAATCGACCTGCGCGGCGGCGATTTCGGTGTCGATGGTGTGTTGACGCTGCGTGCACCGCGCACGGTCGACAACCTCGACGTCGCCGTGGCCGTCATTACGGCCGATGTGCGCACGGCGCGATCCATCATCGTCGAGGGCGTGCGCGTATATGACCTCCCGTCGGCCGCCACCCTCGGTGGCAGCGGCACGCTGGCGAGCGGCAACCTGGGCTTCGGTGATCCCGGCTCCGCGTCCGGCACCGGCAGCACGCTCCACGGCGATACGCGTACCTTCGCCAACGCTGCCGCGTCTGCTACCAGCCGTATCGGCGGCACATCCGGTACGGCAATCCAGGTGCGTGCCGGCATCGAAGTGCGGGGTAGCGGTGATCTGGCCCTGGTGAACACCTTCGATTTGCGTTCCCAGGATAGCGGTGCCGACAACTGGCGCGTCGACGGCGTGCCGGTCAATCTCACGCTGCGATCCGGCGGCGATCTGGTCTTCAATGCGTCCCTGAGCGATGGTTTCGTCGCTGTCGCTGGACGGCCGGTGAACCAGTGGACCTTCGCCGGTGGCGATTCGGCGTCCTATCGCCTGGTGGCCGGGGCCGATCTTGGCGCCGCCGATCCGGCCGCCGTGCTGGCCGCTCCCGCCGTAGGTTCGGGCAACTTCATCCTGACGCCCGGCAATCTCGTGCGCACCGGCAACGGCAACATCGAAGTGGCCGCTGCCGGTGACGTGAGACTCGGCTATCAGGTCGGCACGGGCACCTATACCCAGCCCAATGCCCAGGCTTCGGTCATCTATACCGCCGGCGTGCCGGCAGACACCGTCACGCCTTTCCCGATGCCGGTCAATCGGCTGCGCCAGTCCCTCGGCGCGACGTATCCCACCGATGGTGGCGATATCAGCATCGTCGCCGGTCGCGATGTGGTCGGCGCGCCGTCGAATCAACTGGGAACCGACTGGCAATGGCGGCGCGGGCTGGTGCGGCCCGACGGCACCATCAACACCCTGGGGTCCGCCGGCGGCCAGAACACCACCTGGTGGATTGCGTTCGAGCGTTTCCAGCAGGGGATCGGGGCGCTGGGAGGCGGCGACGTGGAAGTGCGCGCGGGGCGCGACGTCACCAATGTGTCCGTCGTCGTGCCTACCAACGGCCGTCTCGCGGGCGCAGTGGGCACGCTGCCGGACGCGGCCAATCTGGTGATCAACGGCGGCGGTGACATCACCGTGAACGCGGGACGCGACATCCTGAGCGGGGTCTTCCAGGTGGATCGCGGACAGGCGCGATTGGTTGCCGGCGGCACGATCGGCAGCGGCCGCGTGGTGGCAGATACCAACCCGGTGAGCCAGGACAACACGCCGGTCTATCCCATCCTGGTACTGGGCGACGCCAGTATCGACGTGCAGGCCCGCGCCGATGTGACCATCGAAGCTGCGGTCAACGGCACCAGTTTGCCGGTGACCGCCGCCAACCGTACCGCCACCGGTTCGTCGTACTTCTACACCTTCACCTCCGACAGTCGGGTCGACCTGCTCAGCGTCACCGGCGACGTGCGGTTGAACAACAACGCTTCCGCCATTCGAGCCATCGCACCGGATGGTCAGTGGGAAGCGAGCAACATCATCAACCTGCAGGTGTATCCGCCGAATCTCGGCGTGTTCGCGGTGTCGGGCAGCATCGATGTCGGTGCCACGCGCCTGTTCCCATCGGCCAACGCCGATCTGCAACTGCTGGCGGCCGAAGACGTCCATTTCTCCGGTCCGCTGCAGATCTACGAATCGGACGTGAGCCGTGTCACCAATCCGCTGCGTCCCGTCGGCAATCTCGAGGGCATCGGTGTCAGCGCGATTCCGGGGCGTTCGCCGGAGATCTATCTGGACGTGGTGCAATGGCCGGCGACGCCGCTGCATGGGGCCGACACCGTACCGGTGCGCATCGCTGCTCGGGCCGGCAACATCGTCGGCAACAGTCAGGCCATCGTTCTGCCCAAGCCAGCGGTCCTTTCCGCCGGGCTCGACATCACCGATCTCCGCTTCTCCGGCAAGAATCTGAGGGCCACCGATGTCAGCCTGTTCCAGGCTGCACGGGACATTCGATTCGAAGTGGCGAAGGACCCGGATACCAACCGTCTGGTGGCCAATTTCGATGGCATCCAGGTGGGCGGACCGGGCCAGGTGGCGGTACTGGCCGGCGGCGATATCGATCTGGGCAACAGCCGCGGTCTGGTCACGCGTGGCAATCTGGAAGACGTGCGTCTGCCCGGCGCCGGCGCCGATCTGGTTGTGGGCGTCGGATTCGGGGTCGGCGGCGATGGCGGTGTGCAGACGCCCGCCCTCGATGCGTTCGTCGATCGTTACATCCTCGGCCTCGATACCGGTGGCATCGGCGTCGCACCGAAGCGCTACGGTGCGGAGTTAGTGCGCTTCATCGCCGAACGCAGGGGTCTGAATCCGGCAACCTTGACCGAGGCGCAGGCGCTGGCGATGTTCCGGGATGAGCCGGAACAGGTGCGTCTGTCCTTCCTGGCCGGTGTCGTATACGACGAGTTGCACGAGACGGCGCTGGCCTATGCTTCCAGCGGCAGCTACGAACGGGGTTACGCCGCCATTTCGACGCTGTTTCCTCGCGACGTGTATCGCGGCGATCTGGATCTGTTCTTCAGCCAGATCAAGACCGAGCAAGGCGGTGATATCAATCTGCTCGTGCCGGGCGGCGACGTCACCGTGGGCATCGCCAGCCCGCCGTCCGAGCTGTTGAACCTGAAGGTCGATCGTTCGGTGGATCCGCCCGTGCCGGCTGCCGCAAACCTGGGCATCCTCGCGCTGTCCGAGGGCGCGATCCGCGGCGTCGCCAAGGGTAGTTTCATCGTCAATCAGGCGCGGATTCTCACGCTGCAGGGGGGCAACATCCTGCTATGGGCGTCCACCGGTGACATCGACGCGGGCAAGGGCGCGAAGACCGCGTCGGCGGCACCGCCGCCGGTGATCCAGACCGATGCCAGTGGCAACGTGTTCGTCAATCCGAGCGGTGCGGTGTCCGGCAGCGGTATCGGCCAGTTGCTCACCCGTTCCGACATCACTGCCGGCTACGTCGACCTCATCGCGCCGCTCGGCGAAGTGAACGCCGGCGATGCCGGGATCCGGGTCGCGGGCGATCTCAACATCGCCGCGCTGCGCGTGGTCGGTGCCGACAACATCCGTGTCGGTGGCAGTACCAGCGGCGTTCCCACCGGCAATACCGGGGCGTTGTCCGGTTCCCTGTCCAACGCCAGCAGCACCAACGAAGCGGGCCGCGGTGCCGTTGATCAGATGGCGCGCAAGCTCTCCGACGCCGCCGCTGAAACCCAGACGCTGCGCGAGAGTTTCAAGCCGTCCTTTATCACTGTGAAACTGTTTTGCGTCGGGCTGGAATGCACGCCGTCCCTCAAACCCTGATTCATCGACTCGTCTCCGCCCATCCATGTCCGCCCCGATATCCGGACGTTCCATCGTCCTCGTCCTGCTCGCGACGTTCGCGTCATCGTTCCTGAGTTCTTCCGCCCACGCGTGGTGGAACAAGGAATGGACACAGCGCACTCGGATCATTCTCAATACGTCTTCCGGGGGTGTCGAAACGCGCGAGAGCCTGAACGATGTGGTCGTGCCGGTGCGACTGCACTCGGGGAACTTCGATTTTCTGACCGCGAATCCGGACGGATCGGATCTGCGGGTCATTGCCGCCGACGACAAGACGCCGCTGGCTTTCACGGTGGAGCGATTCGACGGCACCAACGAACTGGCGTTGTTGTGGGTACGGGTGTCGTCCGTGCTGCCCGGCACCGATCAGAATGTGCTGTACATCTATGCTGGTCGAGAGGCGGCGCGAGCCGAGCCTTCCACGGATGTATTCGATGCGAACACGCGACTGGCGCTGCACTTCGGTGAATCGGAAGGTCCCGCCGCCGACCGCAACGGCGCGATCGTGTCGAACGGCCCGGTGCTGCGCGAGCAGAACGGATTACTGGCTGCGAGTCTGCGGCTGACCGGTGAGCCGGTCACGTGGCCAGCCAACGAACGGCTGAACATGGCGGCGGGCGAAAGCCTGTCGTTGAGCCTGTGGGTCCGACCCGACAGTACCGCTGAAGGGACTCTGCTGCGACTGGGGTCATTGACGCTCGCGCTGGAAGGCGGCAACGCAGTGGCCCAGGCCGGCACGGTCAGGGCCGTCGGCGGCGACGTCGCTGCAGGCGTGTGGACCCACATCGCGGTCACGCTCGGTGCCGGCAAGCTGATCGTGTACGTCAATGGGATACCGGTCACCGAGACGAGCCTTCCGTCGACGCCCGCGTTCGGTGGGCCTCTCATGGTGGGCGAGCGTTTCGAAGGTCAGGTGGATGAACTGCGGCTTTTGTCCGCATTGCGGGGCGCGGACTGGTTCCGGTTCGAACACGCGGCCCAGAGTGCGGATGCCCGGCTGGTGGCGAGCACGAGCCAGAGCGAGGAAGGCGCCGACGCGGAGGGCGAACACGCGGGCTACCTCGGTATCCTGGTCAAGAATCTCACGACCGACGCGTGGATCGTCATCGTGATCCTCGCGGTCATGTTCGTCGTCTCGGTCTGGGTGATGATCGACAAGGCGTTGTTCATCGGCAGGACCGACCGCGCGAATCACCGCTTCCTGCAGACCTTCCGCCAGAACCGGGAGAACCTGCTCGGTCTCACGAAGGAGCGGGCGTATGCCGCGTCGTCGCTGCATCGTCTGTACGAAGCGGGGGTACGGGAGCTGGAGCTGCGCGAGGTGCATGCGCCCGGTCGGGTGCTGTCGACTTCGGCGCTGAACGCGGTGAAGGCGGCGATCGATGCGGACTTCGTGCGCGAGAGCCACGTGCTGAACTCGAAGATGGTATTGCTGACCATCGCGATCTCGGGCGGTCCGTTCCTGGGTCTGCTGGGCACGGTGGTCGGCGTGATGATCACGTTCGCGGCGATCGCTGCGGCCGGCGACGTCAACGTCAACGCGATCGCGCCGGGAATCGCCGCCGCGCTGTTGGCGACGGTGGCCGGTCTGGCGGTCGCGATCCCGGCGCTGTTCGGCTACAACTACCTGGCCTCGCGGATCAAGCGCATCTCGGCCGATCTGCAGATCTTCGTCGACGAGTTCGTCGCGCGGGTCGACGAGCGCTACGGCGCACCCTGACCTAACCCGGAGCGCATACACCGTGGCCGGCGACGTCAGAGGCGACAACGAGCTCTACGACGACATCAACATCACGCCGATGCTCGATCTGGCGTACGTGCTGCTAGTGACCTTCATCATTCTGACCACGGCGGCGGTGCAGGGCGTGAAGGTGCAATCGCCGACCACGCAGGCGGCCAACAACCTGGCCAAGCCGCAGGTGCGTGCGATCACCATCACCGCGGGAGGCGAAGTGTATCTCGACGCCTATCCGGTGACGATGGAGCAGTTGCGCACGAATCTCGCGCAGTACAAGAGCGCGAATCCGAATCTGCCCGTGGTGCTCAAGGCCGATGCGGCCACCCAGTACGAGCGCGTGATGGAGGTGCTCGAAATCGCGAAGCGGCTCGACATCACCGAGCTGGGTCTGGTCACCAAGCGCGCTGCAGCACTCTGAGCCTTCCGCGGCCATGCAAGTCAACACGGACTCCAAGCCCTACGACACGATCAACGTGACGCCGATGCTCGATCTGGCGTACGTGCTGCTGGTGGTGTTCATCCTGATGACGACGGCCTCGATCCAGGGGTTGACGATCTCGATGCCCAAGCCGTCGAACAAGCCCAGTACCGAGAAGCACGATCTGAAGGTGGTGCAGGTGATGCCCGATGGGTCGTTGCTGCTCAACGGCGCCGGCGTGAGCCTGGGCGAGCTCGAAGCGCGACTGATCGAAGCGCAGGGACGGGATCCGAAGATGTCGGTGGCGATCAAGGGCGACGCGGCGACGCAGTACGCGAAGGTCATCGCCGTGGTGGATCTGTGCAACCGCCTGGGCGTGAACATGGGTCTGGTCACCTCCCGGATCGGCTCCTGACATGGACGCGACGTTCGATCAGGATCGGGGCCCCGTCAGTCTGCGTGTCTGGCTCGTGCGCGGCGTACTGATCGTCGGCGCCATTGTGTCCGTGGCGGCGCTCGCGTGGATGGGGAAGACGCTGCTCAGCACGCCGAGCGCGCCCTCACGACAGGTCGCGAAGATCGCGATTCTGCCCGACACGCCGCCTCCGCCACCGCCGAAGGAACTGAAGAAGCCGGATCCGCCGAAGGAAGAGCAGAAGACGATGCAGGTGGAGCAGCCGAAGCCGCAGGAAGCGCCGGCACCGCCTTCGGAGCAACTGAAGATGGAAGGCCCCGCTGGTGATGGTCCGAGCGCGTTTGCCGCCGGTGAAGTGAAGAACGAATACAAGGGCGGCGAGATCGGCGCGTCCATCGGCGACAACCGCGCGCGGTTCTCCGCCTACGGGCGTCATGTCGAGCAGCAGATCCGCGAGGCACTGGAGCGTCGCAGTGTCCGCGGGGCCAACCTGCGGCTCTTCCTGTGGTTGGCGCCGGACGGTTCGGTGCAGCGCTATGAACTGACGGGTGCCGACGCGGCTGCCGAATCGACACGAGCGGTGGAGGCCGCATTCGCGGATCTGCGACGCGTACGTGACGCGCCACCGGCGGACATGCCGATGCCGATCGGCCTGCAGATCTCCATGCGCTAGAGGGATAAACCTTCCATGCATCCCCAGCGCGCCAGTTCCGTCATTCGTCATTGCCATCGCCGGTCGAAGATCTTGAATACTCTCAAACTTGCTTGCCCCTTGATGTTGCTGCTGATCGCGATGTCGCCCGCGGTGGTCCATGCCGACTCCGCCGACGATCTGACCGTACTACGAGAAACCACGAACAGCCTGCTGGATCTTCTGGTCGAACAGGGGCTGATCAGTCGTCAGAAAGCCGATGCGTTGATCCAGCAAGCACAGCAGCGTGCGGAGGCTCGCCGCAAAGCTGCGCCGCCGGTTGCCGTGCCCGATGCCGACGTCGTTCGCATTCCCTATATACCGGAAGTCGTCAAGCGCGATATCGAAGAGAAGATCAAGCAGCAGGTGCTGGTGCAGGCCAAGACCGAACGGTGGGGGGATCCGGGTGCGTTGCCGGCCTGGCTGGATCGCATCACCTGGGACGGCGATTTCCGTCTGCGCTATCAGATGGATCGTTTTCCCGACGATCATGTCCCCAATGTGCATCCGGCCGTGGCGCAAGCCAACGGTATCGACATCGACAACACCAGCGAAACGCGGCACCGGCTGCGGTTGCGTTTCCGTTTCGGCTTGACGGCCGCCATATCGGACAAGTCCACGGTGGGATTGCGCATGTCGTCCGGCACCGCCGGCGACGGTGCCGAAACGGCTGCGAACCAGACCATGGGGGTCTACGGTTCGCGGTTCAACTTCGGCATCGACCGGGCCTACTTCCAGTACAAACCCAACAACGCGTGGGTACTCTCGGCCGGCCGCATCGGCAATCCGTTCTTCGCACCGACGGATCTCGTATGGCACCGGGAGCTGTCGCTCGACGGTGTGACCGCGAAGTACACGCGCGGCAACGAAGGCGCGACCCGAACATTCGCCACGGCGGGCGTGTTTCCGATCCAGGACGTGGCCCCGAATCCAATCAACAAGGCCAACAGCAAGTGGATGTTCGGTTATCAGGCCGGCGTCAGCACCCAGCTAGCACCGGACCGCAAGTTCAATTTCGCCGTCGGCTTCTTCGACTATCACAACACCGAGGGTACGCCGAACCCCACGATCGTTTCGCAGGAATTCGACGCGACGGCGCCCGCAGTCCGGCAGCGAGGCAACTCGGTGTTCGATATCAACGGCCTGCGTAACCAGGGCAATCCGAATCCGAGTTACCTGTGGGGCCTCGCATCGAAGTTCCGTACGTTGAACATTGGTGCATCGGCGGATGTCGCGTCCTTCGATCAAGTCCACGTGATCGTCGATGCGGACTACGTGAAGAACTTCGGCTTCGATCAGGCCGAGATCCTGAACCGAACGGGTCTCGACATCTCTCCCAGAACCACCGGTTACCAGGCGCGACTGACGGTCGGTCATCCGCAATTGCGCAACGTCGGTGCGTGGCAGGCGTTTCTCGGTTACCGCTACCTGCAGCGCGATGCGACGCTGGATGCCTTCACCGACTCCGAGTTCGCGCTCGGCGGAACCGACGTGAAGGGCTACTTCATCGGGGGCTGGTACGCGTTCGATCGCAACACGCAATTGGGTCTGCGCTGGATGAGCTCGAGGCAGATCGACGGACTGCCGCTGGCCATCGATGTCCTGCAGCTCGATATGCTCACGAACTTCTGAGTGTTGCCGTGAAGAGAATCGCACTGGCGTTGTCGATCACCCTGGGGCTCGGGCTCGCTTCGGCGGTGTATTCCCAGCAGGATCCGAAGAACAACCGCGAGCGCGAGGCATTGCGGCGGGCACAACAATCGCTGCGCGACGCCGAGCAGCGCAACGCGACGCTCGAGAAGGAGGTAGCGTCCGTGGCCACGAGGATCAAGGAAGCCGACGGCAAAGCGAAAGCGCTGGTCAACCGGGCGAACGCCGCAGAGAAGCGGACGCGGGACCTACAGGCGCGCGTGGAGGCGTTGCAGGCAGAACTCGACGCGGGCGCGAAGGAACGATCCACGCTCACGGCGCGATTGGCCGATGGCATCCGCCGCTTCGATGCGTTGTTGATGGAGCACCAGACTGAGAGAGCCCGCGTGGCCGATCTGCGTACGGAACTGGAAAAGCTGGGCGCAACCCTCGGTGCGGCCGATGCGGCACAGATGGCGTGCGAGCAGAAGAACGTCGCGCTCTATGCGTACGGTCGAACGTTGCTCGACCGTTACCAAAAAAAGGGCGTGGTCGATGCGGTGCTGCAGAAGGACCCGTTCACGGGTCTGAAGCAGGTGGAGATCGACAACCTGTTGCAGGAGTATCGCGACAAGCTCGATGCTCAGAAGGTCACTGGTACTACGCAGGGTTCGTCGCGGTAGGGAAGTATTGCGCCCTACGCTCAGGTCAGTTGCCGAATGTCAGGCCGCGGCGGCAGGCCAGATCGGCCTTGGCCCCGTCCATCTGGCAGCGCCAGGTGTCGGCGCTAGGTTTGTCGAGACAGGCCGCCTCGGCGGCCACGGCTGCGGCCCGACAGCTTTCGGAGTTCTCCAGTGCGGGCCGGATGGTGGGTGTGGATGCAATGGCCACCGGCTCCGCCGTCGGCGGGATGGTCGACACAGGCATCTGTACCGGCACCGCTGTCGCGTTTGCCGTGTTTTCGGCGGATCTTGCCGGCTGCCAGCTGAATTGCCAGTTGGTGTACGTGTCACCTGTGCCGGCGAGTGTGACGCCTTCCGGCAAGTCTGCGACACGCAGCGGTGCACGTTCCGATGTGCTGTACACGCCGATGATGCCGCCGCCATCGACGCGGATCAATCCCCAGTCTGCCCGACCCGTCATCGGGTCGATGTAGATTTGCCGAAGATGGTGCCGAGGGATCGGCAGCCGATGATCTTCGAGCAGATCTTCCAGCGATCGGGGGAAGGACTTCCCTGCCGTCGGCGAGTTCTCGTAGTAGGACCGGATCGCCTGCCGGAACTGCTCGCCGACGAACAGTAGTTCGGCTTCGCGATCGCGACGGGCCATGGTGTCCCACACGACGCCGGCACGGGCCAGTGCGACGCCGGTCAGCGCGACAAAGAACAGCAACAACAGATAGGTGAAACCGCCGATGCGGCGCGACGGTCCACGGACAAAGGGTTGCCCGGTCTGCGGCGCGTTACCAGCTGTCATAGCGGGTGCCGTCGGATCCGGTTTCCGTCGAACCGCTGCGAATGTCGTACACGGCGCCGATGCCGCCGACCGCCGCCGACATGCCGACTGGGGGTGGCACGATGATCCACGTCTCCGGACTGTCGGTGATCGGGTCCACCGGTACGGCGCGCAGATAGCGCAGCGTCACCAGGTCCGACAGCGTCTCGGGATACTTGCCCCGGTCGCCATGGAACTTGTCGAGGGCATCCCGCATGACAAGCAGATTCTCCTTGAGCACCGCCTCCTTGGACCGATGCACGTGATGGAAGTAACGGGGCGCCGCGATCGACAGCAGCAGTGCGATGACGGCCATCACGACGAGCAGCTCGATCAACGTGAAGCCCCCGCCGTTGCCGCGACGCATCGGTTTCACCACTGGCGATACGGAATGCCATTGAGGCCGGTGCCGGGCGAGCGCGAATAGACGTCGAAGACGTCGCTGCCTTCGGCGGGGCGCGAGGGCGGGCTCGCGTAGCTGCGTTTGCCCCAGGTGTCTTCCGGCCGCAGCGTCGGGTCGGCGAACGGATCGCGCGGCAGCCGGCGCAAGAAGTAGTGCATCCGACGGTCGGGTGCCTTTGCGTCCGCGGTCCCTTCGACCAGTGCCGTCAGGCTCGGGGGATAGCCGGATTCGTCGGCTTTGCGGGCAATCCGGCCTTCGTCGGCGGCACGCTTGTACGCATCGATCGCCGTGCGGATCTCGCGCAGGTTGTCCTTCAACGTGCGTTCGCGGCTGCGTTGTGCGGTCAGTTCACCCAGGGGTACTGCACCTAGAGCGAGCACGCCGAGAATCGCCACTACGATCATCAGTTCCACCAGCGTGAAACCGCGGGCCCG
This sequence comes from Burkholderiales bacterium, assembly GCA_026125595.1. Lineage (GTDB taxonomy): Bacteria > Pseudomonadota > Gammaproteobacteria > Burkholderiales. Next base: position 25,577 of record JAHCKV010000003.1, read on the forward strand.
TCGGTGCGCGAGTTGCGTCATGGATTTGCGACCACCGTGAAGGTGGCGCCCGGCAGCGTGGCGACGGGGGCCAGGCCGCCGGCCGCGTCGATCAGCTCGACATCGGACACGGCGACTGTCGTCGTGGCGCCGGGATCACCGACAGCCCGGAACACGACGAAGGCCGTGCGTTCCAGTTTTGCGGCGTCGATCGTGATGCGCCCGCGATCCTTCACTTTCGCGTTGACCGGTTCGAGCACAGCGGGGTCATAGGTCAGATCGACGTAACCTGCGCGGATGCCGATCGATTCCGCCAGCTTCACGCTGACCGGAACCTGCGCGCCTTTCGCCGCTTGCGCCGGCAGCGACAGCAAGATCGCTGCGGCACCGACCAATGACTCGCCCGCACTCCCGGTGATCACCGTCAACGCACCCGATTCGGTCCTCGCGATGCGCAGGGGAGGCAGCCCGGGGAAGGTATCGGTGCCGACGGGCAGTTCGGCCATCAGGCCATCGGGCCGGGCGATGTTGCGCACGATGCGCGGCGTGATGAGCAGCACGATCTCGGTCTTGGCCTTGTTGTCCTGTTGGGTGCCGAAGATGCGCGACAGGATCGGCAGATCACCCAGGCCGGGGATGCGGTTGGCGGTGCTGCGGTCTTCGTCGTTGATGAGGCCGGCCAGGATCTGCGTCTCGCCGTCGCGCAGTTGCAGCACCGTGTTGGTATTGCGCGTACCCAGGCGGTAGGCCACCGAGTTGTTGACGTTCACCGTCTCGATGATGTTGCTCACCTCCAGCCCCATGCGGATCGCCACTTCGTCCTGCAGATACACCTGGGGTTCGACGTCGAGCTTCAACCCCACGTCGAGGTAGCTCACCGATGTCGACACGCCGACGTTGGCGGTGGACGTGGTCGTGAAGACCGGCACCTTGTCGCCGATGTGGATCCGCGCCTTCTCCTTGTTCTTCACGCGGATCCGCGGATTGGCGAGGATGTTCGTGCGACCGACGTTGGCGCGCAGGTTGAACGTCAGCGCCGGATCGGTGATCGTGAAGATCTTCGGGCCGTCGATCGGCGAGATCGCGCTGGCGGTTCCGGTGCCGGTGGTGGGTGCACGCAGCGTCACCGCGTCCGGATACCGGATGCCCAGCTCCTGGATGCGGGTGCGCGTCACCTCCAGCACCTCCACTTCCAGCATCACCTCGGGCTCCGCCAGATCGAGCGTGCGCACCAGTTGATCGGTCAGGCGCACGACTTCGGGCGTGTCCTTGACCACCATCAGATTCAACTTCTCGTCGATGAACACGTCCTGCGTCTTGACCAGCGCCTTCACCATCGCCTGGGCCTGCTTCACATCGGCATTCGCGAGGTAGAAGCTGCGCACCACCAGCTCCTTGTAGTCCTTCTGTTTCGCCGGCGTGTTCGGATAGATCAGCACCGAGTTCTCGTTGAGGATCTTGCGTTCGAGCTGATTGGTGGTGAGGATCAGCTTCAGGATGTCGTCGAGCGAACTGTTGCGCACGTAGACCGTCACCTTCTGGTCCTGCTTCACGTCGCGATCGAACACGAAGTTGATGCCCGACGTGCGCGACAGCATCTCGAACACGGTCTTGATCTGCGCGTCGCGGAACTCCAGCGTGATCGGCTTCCTGAACGGCACCTTCAGTTGCGGCGTCGCGTCGCCCGCCATGTTCGCTTCGACGACCTGCCGCATCAGGGCGCGCGCCTGGGGCTGGCCCGGGTTCTCGTTCAATACCGCGCGCAACCGCGATTCCGCATCGGTCAGATTGCCCTCGCGGATCCGCGTGGCGGCCTCTTCGATCAGTTTCGCGTGACGGCGCGCGCGCTCCACCTCGGCCAGTCCACCCTGGGGCCGGTAGCCCTCCGGATCGATCTCGCGCGCCCGGCGATAGGCCGCCTCGGCGTCGTCGAGACGTCCGGCCCGCAGCGCGGCATCGGCCTGCACCAGCTTCTCGCTGGACAGGCGTTCGCGCTCGCGCAGCAGCGCCGCGCGGTACTCGGTGTTGCGCGGGTTGTCCTTCACCGCCTGTTCGAGCTTGGGCAGCGCCTCCTCGGGCTTGCCCTGGTCGATCAGCCGTTTGGCCTCCCGGTACTGATTGGACGCGCAGCCGGCCACACTCAACGCCAGCAGCGCTGTCGCAGCGAGCATCGGCAAACGGGGCACGCGCGACAGGACGAGCAGGCGGAACACGGCGGTTGTCATTCGGAAGCGAAGCTCAAGGTTTGCCGCTGCGACAGCGGCAGATAGGTGAAGACCACTTGGCGGGCGTCGATGGTGTCGACGCGCCACATGCCGTCGACCACATCGCCGGACTTGACCGCGAGGTGGCGCTCCTGCGATTCGAGGAAGACGGTCACGGCATCCTCGTCTCCGATCTGGCCCACGTACGTGAACGGCAGGGGCGGGGCGACCGGTGGCGCGGGCGCCGCCGCCGCTTCGCGCGCAGCAGCCTCGCGCGGCGTGAGCTTCGGTGCTGGCGCTTCCCAACTGCGCGTGCCGAACGCATCGATGGGCTTCGCGCTGCCGCTTCGCCGCTCGAGTCGCGTCAGATCCAGCGGCGAAGCACCCGGTGCCGGTGTGGCTGCGCCGCGCGCCGCATCGCGTCCGGATCGCGACGGCGGCGTATCGCGGCCGCGTTCGGCCTCGCCATTGCCATCGCGCTGGGCGCTGCGCTCGGCCGCGGCGTTGGCACTGGAGAGCTGCGCCCCCCGCTCGTCGACCCAGCGCATGGCGAGCAACGTGAGCCCGAGCGCACCGAAGATCAGGATGCGGCGCGTGCGCGTGGAAACCGTCGGCAACGCCACGTCAGCCGCCCCCGAGCCAGACCGTCAGCTTCAACCGCACATCGAGCACGGGCGATGCGATGTTCTCGCGCCGAATCGCGACGTCTTCGACGCCCGCGGCCGGGATCTTGTCCAGCACCTCGGCCACGAAGCCGCGCAACTGCGGATAGCTCGCCCGGATCGGCAGCGTGATCTGGTAGCGCATCAGCCGGGCGTCCTTCGGCACGACGAGCTGGTATTCGCCCGATTCCAGCGTGAGTCCGTTGCGTGCCGCGGCCGTGTGCAATTGCCCCACCCAATCGGGCAGCGTCTCGATGGTCGGGAAGAAGGCGTAGAAGGTTTCCAGCGAATCCCCGCGCGGCGAACCGACGGTCTTGATGTCACCGCCGCCCGCCTTCAGCCGCATCCGCAGATCCGCCACCTGTTCGCGCAGTTCGGCGGTCTCGCGTTCCATCGGGCGCAGCACACCGAACCAGGTCCCGAGCGCGGCGAGCACCAGCACGATGCCGACGCCGCCGCGCCAGCCAAGGCGCGGGAGCTCGCGCTGCGCGAGCCAGCCGAGATGGCGCAGCGACCCGAACGCGCGCAGTGAATCGAGCGCGCCGGTCGATGCGTCGGCGGCGCGCGACGCCGATGAACGGCGCAAGCCGCTGGACGGGATCAGCGAACGGAAGTCCATCGCGCCTGCGCCGTGAAGGCAATGGGGCGATGCGGATCATTGACCCGCACCTCGTGCTGCGTCAGGTGCACATCGCGCAGCCCCGGTGTCGATTCGAGCCGCGCGAGGAACGTGAGCAGGCCGTTCAGATCCCGCGCCTCGCCGCCGAGATTCAACGCGCGGTTCTTCGGATCCGGCTGCACCGCGAGCAACGCGATGTCGGGCGTCACCGCCCGTTCGACATCCGCGAACAAACCGTCCCACGGCAACGTCAACTGATCGAGCACCAGATTGGCCGCCTGCAGCGCCTGCGCCGATTCGCGGCTGGGCGCCTCGGCGGGCGCGAAGTTGGGCAGCGTGCGCCGCGCCAGACGCTGCGTGTCGGCGAGCTTGTCCGCCCAGCGCGTGTGCTCGGCACGGGTCGCGTCGTAGTCGAGGAACGCCGCACCGGCAGCGAGCAGTCCCGCCACCAGCAGCAGGAAGCCCAGGCCCCGCCGATCGCCGGCCGGGCGGATGAAGTCCAACTGCAGTGACGGGCGCGCCATGATCAACGCTTCGTCAACGCTTGCGCCGCACGCGCACCGCGACGGATCACCGCCGGCATGCCGCTCAACGCACCGGACGTCACCCGCACCGCTGGTGTGGCATCGGACGAGCGCACCGCATCCGGCTGTCGCATCGACGCGGTCGACCGCCCCGGCTCAGCCGGCCGCCCCGGCTCAGCCGGCCGCCCCGGCTCAGCCGGCCGCCCCGGCTCGGCCGGCCGCCCCGGCTCGGCCGGCAGCACGACGTTCCACCCCGCGATCTGCGCGGGCCACTGCGCATCGCGGTCCGTGCCCGGTGCACCGAGCCGCCCATCGCCGTGCACGACCACCAGCGTGCCCGTCGCCTCGATCACGCCTCGGGCCAATGCCTGCTGCAGTTCGGCCGCGACGGCACGGGGCGCACCGTCGGCGGGACGGGTGTTGATCAGCGAGCGCCAGTGTCCGCGCGTGAACAGGCCGAGCGTCAAGCGCCCGCCTTCGATCAAGGCCAATGCCGCGTGCGGTGCGGCGAGCGGGTGCACCGCGGCGAGCGGGCGCACCGCGGCGAGCGGCACGCGTTGCTCGCGCACCACGGTGGCGAACAACGGGGCGCACGCGGTCAATCGCAGCGACGCGCCGGCGCAGGCCGCGCGCACACCTTCGAGCAGCACGCCTTCGATCGCGCAGGCGGGCGCGGGCTCTCCCGGCGCGGCATCGTCCAGACTGACCACCCACTGCCGGGCCCGCTCGCCGTACAGCGACTCGAACTCCAGCTGCGCATAGGCGCGCCGTTCGGCATCGGCCGCGAGGCTGGCACTCCACGGCACCAGCGTGTAGCGCACGAAGGCGCTCGACAGCACGATCTGCGCATCGGCATGGCGCCACCGGGGTTCGGCGAGCGCACGGTCGAGCGCTTCGATCATCGTCGCCGCATCGGCGCCCGTGCCGGAAGCGCCGGCGCCCGGACGCGCGCTGGCCGCGTCGTCCACGGGGATCCACTGCGACGGGCCGAAGCCGGTGTTCCACCCGCGGGACGCGCGCGCGAGACCGATGCCCGACGGCGTCAGTGCGATGCGCACACGGTCGCGCCAGCGCAGTTGCGGCATGCCGTCCATCGGCTCAGCTGACCAGCGTGACACGGTTGATCTCCTGCAGCGTGGTCTCGCCCTGCTGCACCAGATCGAGCGCCGACTCGCGCAGGAAGCGCGTGCCGCCCCGGCGTGCGGCCGCCTTCACCTGCCGGATCGGCTCCTTCGCGGTGATCAGCTCGCGCAGCTCGTCGGTCAGCATCAGCATCTCGGCGATGGCACGGCGGCCCTTGTAGCCGCTGCCGCGGCAATGGCCGCACCCCGCCCCGTGCCGGAACCGATAGCCCGCCACCGCTTCGCGCGTCAGACCCGAGTCGGTCAGCAGTTGGTCGAACGCCGCCCCGTGCGTATCGGTGTCTTGCGCGCAGTGCGGGCAGTTCACCCGCACCAGCCGCTGCGCGACGATGCCGTTCAGCGCCGACACGAAGCTGTACGGATCCACGCCCATGTGCGTGAAGCGCCCGATCACGTCGAACACGTTGTTGGCGTGGACGGTCGTGAACACCAGGTGACCGGTCAACGCGGCCTGCACCGCGATCTGCGCGGTTTCCGGATCGCGGATCTCGCCCACCATGATCTTGTCCGGATCGTGACGCAGGATCGAGCGCAGCCCGCGCGCGAACGTGAGCCCCTTCTTCTCGTTCACCGGAATCTGCAGCACGCCCGGCAACTGGTACTCCACCGGGTCCTCGATCGTGATCAGCTTGTCGTGGCCGTGGTTGATCTCCGAGATCGCCGCGTACAACGTCGTGGTCTTGCCACTGCCCGTCGGCCCCGTCACCAGCAGCATGCCGTAGGGCTCGCTCGACAGACGCCGCACCCAGACCTTGGCGTCTTCGGCGAACCCGAGCGCTTCGAGCGTCAAGCCCTTCGCCTGATCGGCGAGGCTCTGCTTGTCGAGGATCCGCAGCACCGCGTCCTCGCCGAACACCGACGGCATGATCGACACGCGGAAGTCGATCTCGCGCCCCTTGACCGACACCTTGAAGCGGCCGTCCTGCGGCACGCGGCGCTCGGCGATGTCCAGTTCCGACATGACCTTGATGCGCGAGACGATCTGCTCGGCCGTCTCGCCGCCGCTGACCTGGCTCACGTGGGCGAGCACGCCGTCGATCCGGTACTTGATCGACAAACCCCCGCCGCTGGTCTCCAGGTGGATGTCGCTCGCGCCGCTCTTCAGCGCGTCGTACAACGTGGAATGCACCAACCGCACGACCGGACTCGCATCGGCGCTGATGGTCTTCAGCGACAGATCTTCGGTGACCTTCGCGCCCGAGGCCGCGCCGCCGGTCTCGCCGACCACGCTCTCCATCGCCCGCAGGCTCTCGCCGTGCCGCGCGAGCCACGCCGCCAGATCGGCGTGGTGCGCCAGCCGGCAGATCAGCGCCGCATTGACGCGCTCTTCCGCCCACGGCCGGATCCGCGCATCGAACGCATCGGCGTAGGCCAGGACCAGACTGCCGTCGGCCTCGCGGAACAGCGCGCACTCGCGCGCCAGCGCTTCGGCGTAGGGCAGTCTGTCGAAGGCGGGCTCGGCGGCATGCAGTTGCGCCATCGGCATCGCGCCCACGCCCAGCGTCGCGGCCAGCGCGGCGGTGAACGCCTCCGGCTCCAGCCCGCTGGCCTCTTCCAGACACAGCAGCGCACGCTTGCCCGAGCGCAGTGCCGCGGCCCGCGCAGCGCTCAGCGCGGCGGCGTCGAAGCGCGGCGGCGTCGATGCGCCTTCGAGGTCGCGCGGGTTCATCGGCGCACCCCGTTCACTGCAGACTCCCGGCCAGCTCGAAGATCGGCAGATACATCAACACCACCACGCCGCCGATCACCACCCCGATCACCGCCATCAACGCCGGCCCCAACGCCTTGACCGTCACATCGATCCAGCGCGCCACCTCGTCTTCGTGGAACACGGCGATGCGCTCCATCATCTCGCCCATCTGCCCCGTGCGCTCGCCCACCCGCAGCAGCCGCAGCGCCACCGGGGTCGTGAGGCCGTGGCCCTCCATCGCCTGGCTGATGGGTTTACCCTCGCGGATCATCCCCTGGGCGCCGGCCATGCGGGCGCGCAACTGCGGATCGAGCAGCCCCGACACCATGCCCATCGCCTGCAGAATCGGGATCCCGCCCGACAGCAGCATGCCCAGCGTGCGATAGAAGCGGATCAGCTGATACACGCGCAGCCGCTCGCCCAGCGACGGAAACCGTCGCAACCACCCGACCAGCAGCGTGCGCGTGGCAGGACGCATCAACCACATCCCGAGCGCGACCACCCCGACGATGAAACCGATGCCCAGCATCACGCCGTGGGCTTCGACCAGCTTGCCCCACTGCAGCAGCACGCGCGACGCGAACGGGATGCGATCGCCCATGTCTTCGTACACCGCGCTGAAGCGCGGCACGACATAGGCGAGCAGAAACAGCACGACCAGCGCGGCGACGATCAGGATGATCACCGGGTAGATCGCCGCACTGACGACCTTCTTGCGCACCAGATCGAGCTGCGTCTGGTAGGCCACGAACCGCGACAGCGCTTCGGGCAGATCGCCGGTGCGCTCGGACGCACGCACGCTGGCCACGTACAGATCGGGGAACGTCTGCGCATCGAGCGCCAGCGCCGCCGAGAACGGCTTGCCTTCGTACAGCGCGGCCAGCAACCGCCCCAGTGCCGCCCTGGTCTCCGCCTTGGCCTCCTTCTCCGCCAGCGTCTCCAGCGCCTCCACGAGACTGATGCCCGAGCGCAGCAATGCCAGCAGTTCCTGCGTGAACAGCAGCAGCGGGAACACCGCCCGCCGCGACGGCAGCTTCAGCCCGCCGCCCCCCTGCACCCCCAGCACCGCGTAGCCCTGGCCCACGGCCAGCGCCTGCGCCTCACGGGCGTCGCGCGCCTCCAGCGCCAGCGACACCACGCCCACGCCCGCCTTCATCGCTTTGATCCGGTAGCGCACGCACGATCACCATCAGTTCCAGTTGGTGATGTCTTCGTTCTCGCCGCTCCCGCCGGGCTGCCCATCCTTGCCCAGCGTGAACAGATCGAACTCCCCATGCTCCCCGGGCGAGCGGTACTGGTACGACTGCCCCCACGGATCCGGCGGTACCGCCTTCTTCAGATACGGCCCCTGCCAGCGCGCCTCGTTGCCCGGCCGCTCCTGCAGCGCACCCAACCCCTGCTCCGTACTCGGATAGCGACCCACATCCAGCCGGTAAGCATCCAGCGCCTTCTCCAGCGCATCGATCTGCGCCCGCGCCGCCTTCACTTCCGATTTGCCGATCTGGCTGAAATACCGCGGCCCCACATACGCCGCCAGCAACCCGATGATCACCATCACCACCAGCAACTCAAG
>JAHCKV010000030.1 GCA_026125595.1 Burkholderiales bacterium
TCAACGCCGTGCTCGTGGCCCAGAACCCTGAATGACGCGGTAGCGGTGCGCGACGTCGTACCGGTCGCGCGCCTGCGCCGAACCGAGTTCGACACCGGAGCGATGCGGCCGCGCAGTTGATCGAATGCGGCGTGCCCGGCGATGATGCATGCATCCGGCACGGAGGAGCCCCTGCATGAGCAGGACCGGTCACGACAGCCAGTTCGCCCTGCTCGCCCAGCGCCGCTTCGCGCCGTTCTTCTGGACGCAGTTCTTCGGCGCGGGCAACGACAACCTGTTCAAGCTCGCGTTCACGATGCTCGTGACGTATCAGGTCGAGGTCGACTGGTTGCCGCCGGCACAGGCGGGCCTCGTGATCGGCGCGCTGTTCATCCTGCCCTTCCTGCTGTTCTCGGCCACGTCGGGTCAACTCGCCGACAAGCACGACAAGGCGCGTCTGATGCGCTGGGTGAAGTCGTTCGAACTCGCGGTCATGGCACTGGCCTGCCTCGGGTTCTACACGAGCCACATTCCGCTACTGCTCGTCTGCGTATTCCTGATGGGTCTGCACTCGACGCTGTTCGGGCCGGTCAAGTACGCCTACATGCCCCAGCACCTGACCCCGCACGAACTCACGGGCGGCAACGGCATGGTCGAGACCGGGACTTTCATCGCGATCCTGGTCGGCAGTCTGGCGGGCGGGCTGTTGATCACCGCCGGCGAAGGGGGTCGCGTGGCCGCGCTGGCCTGCCTGGGCCTGGCGCTGGCGGGACGCGTCACCGCGCACTTCATTCCGCCCAGCCCGTCGGCCCAGCCCGGCCTGAAGATCAACTGGAATCCGCTGAGCGAGACGTGGCGCAATCTCGTGCTGGCCCACCGTCAGCTCGCGTTGTTCCGCTCGCTGCTGGGCATTTCCTGGATGTGGTTCTTCGGCGCGGTGTTCCTGGCGAATTTCCCGTCGTTCGCGCACGAGGTGCTGCACGGTGACGAGCATGTGGCCTCCGCGCTGCTGGTCGTGTTCTCGCTCGGCATCGGCGCAGGCGCGCTGACGTGCGAGAAGGCATCACGAGGGCTCGTCGAGATCGGCCTCGTGCCGGTCGGTGCCATCGGCATGAGCGTGTTCGCCATCGATCTGTACTTCGCCGCAACGGCGCTGGCACCCGGCGACATGATGACGCTGTCGCAGTTCATGGCCGTGCCCGCGAACTGGCGCGTGCTGGCGGATCTCGCTTTGCTCGCGTTCTTCGCCGGTCTCTACAGCGTGCCGATGTACGCGTTGATCCAGGTCCGTGCGCCGGTGTCCCATCGCGCCCGGATCATTGCGGCGAACAACATCCTCAATGCGCTGTTCATCATCGCCAGTTCCGTGATGGCCGGTGTGGCGCTGAGGGCCGGCTGGACGATTCCCGAGGTCTTTCTCGCGGTGGGTCTGCTCAACGTCGCGGTCGCGCTGTACATCTTCCTGCTCGTACCCGAGTATCTGCTGCGCTTCTTCGCGCTGCTGCTGACCCGCATCGTCTATCGCTTTCGGGTGCGCAATACCGATCACATCCCGGTCGAGGGGCCCGCCCTGCTCGTGTGCAACCACGTCAGCTTCGTCGACGTGATTCTGCTGCTGGCCGCCAGTCCGCGCCCGATCCGCTTCATCATGGACAATGGCATCTTCCGCTCGCGACTGCTGGGCTGGCTGTTCCGGCTGGCCAAGACCATTCCGATCGCGCCGCAGAAGGAAGACCCGGTCGTCTATGCCCGCGCATTCGAAGAAGCGCGACGTGTGCTGGACGAAGGCGAATTGGTCGGCATCTTTCCCGAAGGCATGCTGACCAAGGACGGCAGCCTGCAGCCCTTCCGGCCGGGGCTGATGAAGCTGGTCGAAGGTCGCCCCGACCTGCCCGTGGTACCGCTGGCATTGCACAACCTGTGGGGCTCCTTCTTCTCGCGCATCGAAGGCGGGCGCGCCATGGTCCGGCCGTTCCGTCGCGGCCTGTTCAGTCGGGTCGCCGTGTCGGCCGACGCGCCGCTGCGCGCGGCCGATATCACACCCGAAGCGCTGCGCGAGCGGGTCGAGGATCTGTTGAGGGTGCCGGTGGAGCGGGACTGAGAAGCCGCTCACGAGCGCTTCATCCCGCTGTTTTCATCCCGTCGTTTTTCATCCGTCGCAGACGGCATACAACAATCGAGGAGGAGATCCGCCATGTGTCCGCTGTGCTCCATGAAGCGCCGGTTGTTCCTGAAAGAACTCGGCATCGGCGCGGCCGTTGCCGCAACGCCCGTGCTGGGTGGCGTCGGATCACTGCTGGCCCGACGTGCAGAGGCCGCCGATGACGTGATCCTCGGCGACGGTGAACACCGCTACCGCGTCGCCACCGGTTGGGGCGAACTGCCGCCCGACATCCGGTTCGGCGATTGTGCCGGCGTGGCCATCGACAGCCGCGACCACGTGTACGTGTTCAACCGCGGGCGCCATCCGGTGATCGTGTTCGATCGCAACGGAAGATTCCTGCGATCGTGGGGACAGGACGCCGGCTTCGTCCGTCCGCACGGCGCCGCGATCGGTCCGGACGATCGGATCTATCTCACCGACGACGACGGTCAGGCAGTCCACGTCTTCACGCTGGACGGCAAGCGGCTTCAGACCATCGGCACGCCCGGCGTCGCGGCGCCCCGTTTCAGCGGCGACCCGTTCAACCGCTGCACCCACACGGCGCTGTCGCCGCAGGGCGATCTCTACGTGTCGGACGGTTACCAGAACGCACGGGTGCACAAGTTCTCGCCCGACGGCAAGCTGCTGCGGTCGTGGGGCAGCATCGGCACCGCCGAAGGACAGTTCAACCTGGTGCACAACATCGCCTGCGACGACGACGGCTGGGTCTACGTCGCCGACCGGGAGAATCACCGCGTTCAGGTGTTCGACGGCGACGGCGTGTTCCAGACCCAGTGGAACAACCTGATGCGACCCTGCGGACTGTACGTCGGTCGCGGCAGCGCGCCGCTGGCCTTCATCGGCGAACTCGGCCCGGAAACCGCGGCGACCCTGACCAAGGACGTACCCAATCTCGGCCCGCGCGTGACCGTCGTGGCGAATTCCGGAAAGGTGCTCGCCTACCTGGGCACGCAGCCCGTGGGCGAAGGCGTGGGCCAGTTCATCGCCCCGCACGGCATCGCCGTCGACTCGCGCGGTGACATCTATGTCGCCGAGGTCTCCAACATCTACTGGTCGATCCTGTTCGGCAAACCGGCCGACCACGATCTGCGGGTGTTCCAGAAACTGGTCCGGGTGCGTTGAAGCGGTCGCACCGATCGACGGCGAATCGTTCCGGATCATTTCGCCAAACGCGCCAGCGCCTGCCCGTCGTTCACGCCCCGACAGCCGGCTGAATTAGAATCGCGGCCACGATCAGTCCGATGGCGGGCCTCCGGGCCCGCCTTTCTTTTCCTGGAGGAGAACAGTCATGAACAAGCTCGACATGAACGGGCGCGGCGCCATCGTCACGGGCGGTGCATCCGGCATCGGCTACGCCATCGCGCAACGGCTCGCCGAATCCGGCGCCACGATCGCCATCTGGGACATGGGCAAGGATCTGGACGACAAGGTCAAATCCCTCGGCGCCGGCAAGCACATCGGCGTCAAGGTCGACGTGACCGACTACGCCGCGGTCGAAGCCGCGGTCGCGAAATCCATCGCCGCGCTCGGCAAGGTCGACGCGATGGTCAACAGCGCCGGCATCGCCGGACAGAACGCGCCGGTCGCCGACTATCCGCTGGACGAATGGAAGCGCGTGTTCGACATCAACGTGCACGGCGTCTTCCATTGCTGCCGCGCCATCGTGCCGCACATGACGGCCAACAACTACGGCCGCATCGTCAACATCGCATCGGTGGCCGGCAAGGAAGGCAATCCGAAGGCTTCCGCGTACAGCGCATCGAAGGCCGCCGTGATCGGCCTGACGAAATCCCTCGGCAAGGAACTCGCGACCAACCGCATCACCGTCAACTGCGTGACGCCGGCCGCCGTGAAGACCCCGATCTTCGACCAGGTCGCCCAGTTCCACATCGACTACATGCTGTCGAAGATTCCGATGGCCCGTTTCGGACTGGTCGAGGAAATCGCCGCGATGGTTTCGTGGATGTGCACCGAAGATTGCTCGTTCACCACCGGCGGCGTGTTCGACCTGTCCGGCGGCCGCGCCACTTACTGACCCGTCCGTTCGCCGAGGCACCACGATGAAGATCCGCGCCGCCGTCATCCGCCAGATCGGGCTGCCGCACCCGTATGCCCAGAGCCGCCCGTTGTCGATCGAGGAGGTGGATCTCGATCCGCCCGGCGAACGCGAGCTGCTGGTGCAAGTGAAGGCCGCGGGTCTGTGCCATTCCGATCTTTCGTCGATCAACGGCGACCGCCCGCGGCAAACGCCGATGGTGCTGGGCCACGAAGCCGCCGGCATCGTCGCCGAGGTCGGCCCCGGCATCACCGATCTGGCCGTGGGAGATCACGTGGTGATGGTGTTCGCGCCGAGCTGCGGCGAATGCCTGTCGTGCAAGGAAGGATTCCCGGCGCGCTGCGACAACGGCCAGAAGGCCAACGGCGCCGGCACGCTGATGGGTGGCGCGATCCGGTTGCACCAGAACGGCAAGCCCGTGTATCACCACGTGGGCGTATCGGCCTTCGCGGAATACGCCGTCGTCAATCGCGGGTCGGTCGTGAAGGTCGATCCGAGCCTGCCGTTCGACGAGGCCGCCGTGTTCGGCTGCGCCGTGCTGACCGGTGTCGGCGCCGCACTCAACACGGCGAAGGTGTTCGCGGGTGCGCGGGTCGCCGTCGTCGGCCTGGGCGGCGTGGGGCTCAACGCGCTGCTCGGCGCCCAGGTGGCCGGCGCGAGTCAGGTCGTTGCCATCGACATCCACGACGACAAACTGGCACTGGCGAAGCAACTCGGTGCCACCGACGTCGTCAACGCGAAGGACCCCGACGCCATCGCGAAAGTGAAGGAACTCACGCACGGCGGCGTCGACTTCGGGTTCGAGATGGCCGGCTCGGTGCAGGCCATGGAGCTGGCCTACCGCGTCACGCGCCGCGGCGGCACCACCGTCACGGCCGGTCTGCCGCACCCGGATGCACGCTGGGCGCTGCAGCACGTGAATCTCACCGCCGAAGAACGCACGGTGAAGGGCAGCTACGTGGGCTCGTGCGTGCCGCCGCGCGATCTCCCGCGCTATGTCGATCTGTATCGCCGCGGCAAGTTGCCGGTGGACAAACTGATGAGCGATCACCTGCCGCTCGAGAAGATCAACGAAGGCTTCGACGCGCTCGCGTCCGGCCACACCGTGCGACAGATCATCGTCCTCTGATTCGATTCCCACACCGATCGTCATGACACTTCGCTATTCCGCCGAGGCGCTGCGCGCCTTCGGCACTGCATTGCTCGACGCCGCCGGCATGGATGCCGAGAAGTCCGCGACCGTTGCGGAGATCCTCGTCGAAGGTGACCTGATGGGGCACAACACCCACGGGCTGCATCTGCTGGCGCCGTACCTGACCGACCTGCAGAAAGGCGAGCTCAATCCGACCGGAGAGCCGCGCGTCGTCGCCGATCGCCCCGCCGCCCTGACGTGGGATGCGAACCGGTTGCCCGGACCGTGGATCGTGGTCAAGGCCCTCGACGTCGCCGTCGAGCGGGCCGCGATCTACGGCACGTGCACGGTGGCCGTGCGTCGCAGCCACCATATTGCGTGCCTCGCGGCCTACCTGAAACGTGTCACCGACCGCGGCATGGTGGTGATGATCCAGACCTCCGCGCCCGAGAATCAAGCGGTGGCGCCCCATGGCGGACGCGCCGGCGTGCTGACGCCGAATCCGATCGCGGCCGGCTGGCCCACCGCCGGCGATCCGGTGCTGATCGATGTGTCGATGTCGATCACGACCAACGGCATGGTCGGTCGGCTCAACAAGGAGAAAGGTCGATTGCCGGGCGCGTGGCTGGTCGACAACCAGGGCATCCCGACCGATGACCCCGCCGCGATGTTGGCGCAACCGCCCGGCGCGCTGCTGCCGCTCGGTGGTGTGGAATACGGTCACAAGGGTTATGCGCTCGGTCTGCTGGTGGAAGCGATGACCCAGGGGCTGCCGGGCCACGGCCGCGCCGATCCGATCGAAGGCTGGACCGGCGAATTGTTCATTCAGGTGCTCGACCCGGCGTGCTTCTCCGGTCGCGACGCGTTCACGCGCCAGACCGAATGGATGGCGCAGGCCTGCCGCAACACGCCGCCGCGCGCCGGATTCGATCGCGTGCGACTACCCGGCGAGGCCGGTCTCGCGCGTCGCCGCAAGGCACTGCGTGAGGGCGTCGAGCTTTATCCGTCGATCATGCCGGCGCTCGAACCGTGGGCGACGCAATTCACCGTGACGCTGCCGGCACCATTGTGAGCACACCCGTCAGTCATCGCCGCGGCTTGCTGCTGATGCTCGGTGCGACGCTGTGCTGGGCCTCCGCCGGCGTGTTGATGCGAACGCAGAGCGTGACCGATGGCTGGGAGGTGACGTTCTGGCGGTCGCTGTTCATGACGCTGTTCCTGTCGGCCGTGCTCGCCGTGCAGTACGGCGCCGGTGCCTGGCGTCGGGTCTGTGCCGTCGGGCTGCCGGGCCTGATCTCCGGCCTGCTGTGGTCGATCATGTTCGTGTGCTTCATCGTCGCGTTGTCGCGAACGACGGTGGCCAACACGCTGGTCGTGTGCAGCATCTCGCCCTTCATGGCGGCGCTGTTCGCCTGGGCATTCTTGAAGGAACGGGTGCCGGTGCGCACGTGGCTCGCGATGGCGGCAGCCTTCACCGGCATCGTCGCGATGTTCATGGAATCCCTCGGCGGTGGCGGCGCGGCCGGCAACCTGATCGCCCTCGCCATCCCGCTGTGCTTCGGTCTGAACGTCGTGCTGCTGCGCAAGATGCACGCCGAAGTCGACATGGTTCCCACGATCCTGATCGCCGGTGTGCTGTCGTGCGTGATGACGCTGCCGTTCTGCCTGCCGTTCGATGCGCGACCGACGGACTTTCCGAATTTCATCGCACTCGGTGTCGTGCAGCTCGGCCTCGGATGCCTGTGCATGGTGTGGGCGGCACGCCACCTCGCGGCCGCCGAGATCGGTCTGCTGGCCGAGATGGAAACACTGTTCGGTGTGCTGTCGGTATGGGTGCTGGTGGGCGAAGTGCCCAGCCGCATGACCCTGATCGGCGGCGGCATCGTCGTCACGGCGCTCGCCATCAATGCGGCCGTCGGGCTGCGCGATCAACACCGACTCGCCACCGCCGTTGCCTGAGGAGGAGTTCGCCATGTCCGCGTCGTACCGTGATCTCGCCAAGCGCCTCGAAGACTGCTATGCCGCCGCCGTCCACGACGTGCTGCGCGCGATGGGCCACGACCGTTGCGTGCTGCCGCCGGAAATCCGGTCCCTCGATCCGAAGCAGAAGCTCGCCGGCGAAATCTGGACGGTCGGCGGGCATCTCGACCACTCGCTCGATCCGCACGCGACGCTGCTGGCATGGACCGGCCTGTTGTCGAAAGCGCCGGCCGGGAAGATCGTCGTATGCCAGCCGAACAATCACGAGATCGCGCTGATGGGCGAACTGTCCGCCGAGACGCTGCACTTTCGCGGTGTGAAGGGTTATCTCGCGGACGGTGGCTGTCGCGATACCGACTTCATCCTGAAGCTCGGCTTCCCGGTGTACTGCAGTTTCCTGACGCCGAAGGATGTTGTCGGACGTTGGGTTCCGGACACCTTCGGCGAGCCCGTCACGATCGGTGACGTACTGGTCCGGTCCGGCGACTGGCTGCTGGCCGATCGCGACGGCGTCGTCGTGATTCCGGGCGACATCGTCGAGGAGGTCGTCACGAAGACCGAAGCCGCTGTCCAGACCGAGAACCGGGTGCGCACCGCCATCCTGCAGGGCGTCGATCCGCAGCAGGCGTATCTGAAATACGGAAAGTTTTAGCCGCCGCTGCCGATAAGCGGATATGCCAGCGTCGCGGGCCGTTGACGACCTCTCGGCGGACCCACGATACTGTCATTGCAGTCCTGCAAAGGCTGCCCTTCCCCATCTCCAGGAGTTTGTTCATGAAGACACGCCACTGCCTCGTCGCCCTCACGATCGCCGCGCTGCCGTTCAGCGCCCTCGCTGCCGGCGAGAACAACATCGGTTCATGCGGTTGGGGTTCAAAGGTGTTCGCCGGCCAGAGCGGTATCGCACCGCAAGTGCTCGGCGCCACCACCAATGGCACCTTCGGCAATCAGACGTTCGCCATCACGTCCGGCACCTCCGGTTGCACGCAGGACGGCGCGGTCTCCACCACCTGGCAGACGGCGGCGTTCATCGACGGCAACAAGGAAAAGCTGGCCCGCGATCTGTCGCGCGGCAACGGTGAGAGCCTCGATTCCCTCGCCCAACTGTTGGGTGTGGAAGAGCAGGACAAGGCGCGCTTCGTGCAAGCCACCCGTGACAACATCGATCGCATCTTCCCGACGGCCGATGCATCGACGGACGACATCCGCGCCGGTCTGCGCGCCGTGCTGGGATCCGATGCCAAGCTCGGTGCCTACACCGCTCGCATCTGATCCACTGTCCTTGGTCAACGACACCCAGTGCATCTGCACTGGGTGTTTTTTTGTCCCGATGGAAGTGAATCGATGCTCCGGTTGATCGGCTTCCTGCTGCTTCAGACAATCGCTCTCGTTCTCATTCCAGTGCATGCCGCCGACTATGCGGACGAGCTCGTCACGCGCGCGCGCGCCCTGCGCCTGGACGCGGCACCGGAGTGGCATCGATTGTTGCATTACAAGCCGCGGACATGGGGCGGCGTGAAGAGCGAGGCCGACGATCCGGCATTCTTCAACAGCCCCCGCGGCAAGACCGACGCCGCCGCCGAACTCGAAGCGACGCTGCGCAGTTTTTTCTCCGACGAAGCGGAGACCGACCAGACGCAGAATCCGCAATGCCGGTTCATCGCGCGCCATCGGTGGCTGAAGAGCCGGCTCGATTTCGATCCGAAACGGTTGCCGGCACGGGACTGTGCCCGCTATCGGGCCTGGCGCGACCGACTTGCACCATCGAACGTCGCGCTGGTGTTTCCGACGGGCTATCTGAACAGTCCCGGCACGATGTACGGACACACGCTGCTGCGTATCGATGGTCGCGATCAGAGTGACCGCACCCGACTGCTCGCCTATGCAATCAACTTCGCCGCAGCGACCGACGAAACCAACGGTCTGACCTTCGCTGTCCGCGGACTGCTCGGCGGTTATCCGGGTCGCTACAGCATGATGCCGTACTACGTGAAGGTGGCCGAGTACACCGACCTCGAAAGCCGCGACATCTGGGAATACGACCTCGACCTGAACGCCGACGAGATCGAGCGTCTGATGGAACACGTGTGGGAACTCGGTCCGATCCGCTTCGACTACTACTTTCTCGACGAGAACTGCTCGTATCAGTTGCTCGGTCTGCTGGATGTGGCGCGCCCCGGTCTCGACCTGAGTGCGAAGTTTCCGCTGTGGGCCATTCCGGCCGACACGGTCCGGGTCGTGACCGAGACCCCGGGCCTCGTCCGGCGCGTCGTGTATCGTCCGGCCCGCGCCACCACGCTGTCGTATCGCGCCAAACAGCTCACGACCGAACGCGCGAAGCTGGTCCGTGCCGTCGCCGACGGCCGCGTGGCGCCGACCGCACCGGCCATCACGGCGCTATCCGACAAGGACCGCGCCGAAACGCTCGAACTGGCGTTCGACGATCTGGACTATCGCCGTCTGTCCGGCAAGGCCAAGGGAGACCGGATACCGGCGAGACTGCGCGAACTGCTGATCGAACGCAGCCGACTGCCGGCCGCCGCGTCGCCGGAACCGCCGGTGCCGACCGTGCGCCCCGACCAGGGCCATCGGTCGGGACGGGTTGCCGTCGGAGCCGGCAGCATCGATGGCCGTGGATTCCAGGAACTGCGATTCCGCGGGGCCTATCACGATTTGCTCGATCCGCAACCCGGATATCTGAAGGGCGCCCAGATCGAATTCGCGAACACCGTGCTGCGCCGGGAGAACGATGATCGCATCCGGCTGGAACGATTGAGCTTCGTCAATGTGACCTCCATCGCCGCCCGCGATGCGCTGGTCCGGCCGCTGTCGTGGCGCGTCGACTTCGGCGTGGAACGAACACGGGCTGCGGATCATTCACGGCCCATGCTGTTCCAGGCGACCGGCGGCGGCGGCTTCGCTACCGAGTTCGGCGACGGCGGGCTCGCCTATGTGATGCTCGAAGCCGGGCTGATCGGTTCCGGCCGGTTCGATCCCGGGCTGGGTCTCGGCGTCGGCGGCAGCGCCGGCATGGTGTTCGATGTCTCGCCGCGCTGGCGCGTACAGGCCTGGGCGCGCAGTCTTCACTACGCGATCGAAGGTCCGAACGAACGGCAGTCGGTCGGGCTGGCGCAGCAGATCACGCTGACCAAGGACCTCGGACTGCGCGTCGAGCTCGACGGTCGACGTGAATTCGGCGTGCGCTGGTCCACCGTCGGCGCGTATCTGAACTGGTATTTCTGACCGTCATGCGTCGCGCATTCGCCGGCCTGCTGCTGGCCGTCGTGCTCGGCGGCTGCACCGGTGTCTTCTTCCAGCCGATGCAGCAGCGCATGCGCACGCCGACGGATCTCGGCCTCGCGTACGACAACCTCGTGATCCGCGCCGCGGATGGCACGCGGCTGCAGACGTGGTTTCTACCCGCGGTCGGCCCGGCCCGCGGAACGGTTCTGTTCCTGCACGGCAATGCCGAGAACATCAGCACGCACATCGCATCGGTCGCCTGGATGCCGGCGCGCGGACTGCAGGTGCTGCTGCTCGACTATCGCGGCTATGGCGGTTCCGAAGGGAAACCGACGCTGCCCGGCGTGCAACTGGACATCGATGCGGCGATGACGACGCTGCTCGGCCGACCCGATGTCGATCCACGGCGGATCGCGCTGTTCGGCCAGAGTCTGGGGGGCGCGCTGGCCGTGCACTACGCCGCGCACGGATCCCACCGCGAACACCTGCGGGCCCTCGTGATCGACAGCGCGTTTTCCAGCTATCGCACCATCGCGCGGGAAAAGCTCGGCCTGTCGTGGATCACGTGGCCGCTGCAATGGCCACTCGGCTTCACCGTCGACGATACGTACAGCCCCGTGCTCGGCATCGCGCAGGTCGCGCCGACGCCCGTGCTCATCATCCACGGCGAAGCCGACACGATCGTGCCGCCGCACCATGCCGACATCCTGTTCGCCGCGGCACGCGCGCCGAAAGCGCAGTGGCTCGTGCCGGACGCGGTCCACATCTCGGCGCTGCGCAAGCCCGAGATCCGCGACCGGCTCACGACCTATCTGATGGAACGATTCACGCTGCCCGGCGATCCGCCGTGATCCGGCACCCGCAGATCCGTCGATGCCGGATCGGGAAACTCCATCCGGGGAATCTCGCCCAGCAGCGGAGCCCGTATCCGCGCTTTCAACGTCGCCAGGTTCTCGTCGTAGGCAGACATCTGCGGATCGACGACGTTGGCGACCCAGCCGACGAGCGGCAGCCCACGGGTCAGCACCGCCTCCTGCGTGAGCAACGCGTGATTGATGCAGCCCAACCGCATGCCCACGGTCAGTACGACGGGCAGGCCGAGTCGCACCGCGAGATCGTCGAATCCGATGTCGGGACCGAGCGGTACCAGGAACCCGCCAGCGCCTTCGACCACCACGCGATCGGCGCGTGTCTTCAGCGCATCGAAGCGCGTCGCGATCCGATCCAGTGAGATCGAAACACCGTCACGCGCCGCCGCGATATGCGGTGCGATCCATGCGGGGAAGCGATACGGATTGATCACGTCGTCCGGCGCGTCGACATTGGCTGCCGCTCGCAGCGCTTCGACGTCGTCGTTCTGCCACCCGGTGGCCGTCTCGCGGCAACCGGCGGCGACCGGCTTCATGCCCGCGACCCGCCATCCCTGCCGCCGATAGGCATGCATCAGCCCGGCGGCGACCAGCGTCTTGCCGATTTCGGTATCGGTGCCGGTGACGAAGAGGCCGGCGGCTGTCACGCGAACGACGCGTCGAGGGCGCGTTGCGCGGCCCGCACGACCCGCTCCCAGGTCTCGTCGTCCATGACGTAGGGCGGCATCAGGTAGACGGTGTTCCCGATCGGCCGCAGCAATGCGCCTTCGCGTCGCGCGACTTCCGCGAATGTCCGCGGGAACCCGATCGGCGCATCGGGCACGTCGAACGCCCACACCATGCCGGTTCGCCGCGCATGCCGGACCCGCGGATCGGCACCCAGCGGTGCGGCGATGCGATCGAAGCGCGCCGCCTTGTCGCGGTTGGTTTCGATCACGTTGTCCTGCTCGAAAATCTCGAGCACCGCCAGTGCCGCCGCGCATGCCAACGGATTGCCGGTGTAGCTGTGCGAATGCAGAAAGGCGCGTGCGATGTCGTGGTCGTAGAACGCATCGAACACCGCATCGGTCGTCAGCACGACCGACAGCGGCAGATATCCGCCGGTGATGCCCTTCGACAGGCACAGGAAATCGGGCCGGATGCCGGCCTGCTCGTGGGCGAACAGCGTGCCGGTGCGGCCGAACCCCACGGCGATCTCGTCGGCGATGAAATGCACGTCGAACCGGTCGCACAACGCCCGCACCCGGCGCAGGTACTCCGGCCCGTGCATGGCCATGCCGCCCGCGCACTGGATCAACGGCTCGAAGATGATGGCTGCGGTCTCGCTCGCGTGGCGCTCCAGATAGCGCTCCAGTGCGGTCGCTGCGTCGATCGCAACGTCGATGGCTTTCTCGCCGCGAGCCGCACGCCGCGAATCGGGGCTCGGCAGCGTCGCGGCCGGCCGCAGCAACGCTTCGTAGGCCGTCCGGAATATCGGTACGTCGGTGACACCGAGGGCACCCAACGTCTCGCCGTGATAGCCGCCTTCAAGCGCGATGAATCGGTTCTTCCCCGGACGCCCCTGGTTGTGCCAGAAATGCGCACTCATCTTCAGTGCGATCTCGGTGGCCGATGCGCCATCCGACGCATAGAACGCGTGCCCGAGCGCGCCACCGGTCAGCGCCGACAACCGTTCCGACAACTGCACCACGGGTTCGTGGGTGAACCCCGCGAGGATCACGTGCTCGAGCCGGTCCAGTTGGTCGCGCACCGCGGCCGAGATGCGCGGTTCGCGGTGGCCGAAGAGATTGACCCACCACGAACTGACGGCGTCGATGTAGCGGTGCCCATCCGCGTCGATCAGCCACACGCCTTCGCCGGCCACGATGGGCACCAGCGGAAACGCCTCGTGCGCCTTCATCTGCGTACAGGGGTGCCAGACCGCTTTCAGACTGCGTGCTGTCAGATCCGCATTGGAACGCGACGTCACGTCGACTCCCGGCTCGTTGATGGTGTCGGGCGACATCGCAATGTGCCCCCGATCACGCAATTGCCCGCTTGCGCTGCATCTCGGCCGACACCGCCCGCAACGCGGCCACGAGCGCGGTCACCTGTTCGGGCGTGTGCTGGGCCGACAGGGAGATCCGCAGTCGCGCCGTGCCCTCGGGCACCGTCGGCGGCCGGATCCCCGGCACCCAGAACCCGCGACGCCACAGCCCTTCCATCAGCGCCATGACGGCGGCGTTGTCACCGACGACCAGCGGCTGGATCGCGGTTTCCGACGGCTTCGAGGCCCACGGCACGTCGGACAGACCGCTCCGCAGTGCACGCGCATGGCTGCGCAGGCGATCCCGTCGCCACGCTTCGTCGCGGATCACGTCGAGGCTCGCCGAAATCGTCGCGGCGAGCAACGGCGGCGACGCCGTCGTGAAGACGTAGGTGCGCGCGCGCTGCACGAGCCATTCGATGATGTCCGCCGAACCCGCAACGAACGCACCCGCCACGCCCGCGGCCTTGCCGAGCGTGCCCATGTAGACGATGCGGTCCGACCGCACACCCAGATGGGCCAGCGTGCCCTGACCGTCGGGACCGAGCACACCGAACCCGTGCGCGTCGTCGAGCAGAAGACGGGCGTCATGGCGTTCGGCCAGTTCGACCAATCCGGCAATCGGCGCGAGATCGCCATCCATGCTGAACACCGCGTCGGACACGATCAGTTTCTCGCGGGACGCGGATGCGGCCAACAGCTGATCCAGCACCGCGAGATCGCCGTGCGGATACACGTGCAGCGCGGCACGGGACAACCGCGCACCGTCGATGATGCACGCGTGATTCAACTCGTCGGAGAACACGGCATCTCCACGGCCTGCGAGCGCCGGGATGATGCCGGTGTTCGCCATGTAGCCGGTGGAGAAGTACAGCGCCCGCGGCAGGCCGACGAAACTTGCGAGCGCGTGTTCGAGCCGCTCGTGCGTTTCGTGATGACCGGAAATCAGATGCGACGACGCACCACCGACCCCATAGCGGCGGATCGCGTCGATCGCCGCTTCGGCCAGCTTCGGATGGGATGCGAGGCCCAGGTAGTCGTTGGACGCGAACGCCAGCAGTTGCTGCCCGTCGACCTCGAGCGTCGCGCCCTGCGGACCGGATACGACCCGCCGTCGGCGCAGCAACGACTGCGCATCCAGGGCGGCCAGCGCCTCGTGAAAATCCCGCATGGGAGCTACAGCGGTTCGAGCCCCAGCCGCGCCATCAGGGCGCGGTCGCGATCGGCTTCCGGATTGCCGGTGGTCAGCAGCTTGTCGCCGTAGAAGATGGAGTTCGCGCCGGCGACGAAACACATTGCCTGACCTTCGTCGGACATCTGCGTCCGCCCCGCGGAGAGCCGCACGAAGGTTGTGGGCATCGTGATGCGCGCCGCGGCAATCACGCGGACGAAGTCGATCACGTCCACCTTGTCGGCGCCGTGCAGCGGCGTGCCTTCGACCTGCACCAGCGCGTTGATCGGCACCGATTCCGGATACGGATCGAGGTTCGCGAGCTGCGCGATCAGGCCGGCGCGATCGATGACGTCTTCGCCCATCCCGACGATGCCGCCGCAGCACACGTGCAGGCCGGCATCGCGCACCCGCTCCAGCGTATCGAGGCGATCCTGGTACTCGCGGGTCTTGATGATGTCGCCATAGTGTTCCGGCGACGTATCGAGGTTGTGGTTGTAGTAATCGAGACCGGCATCGGCGAGCTGTTCCGCCTGGCCGTCGCGCAGCAGCCCCAATGTAGCGCAGGTTTCGAGCCCGAGCGATTTCACCGCCTTGACCATGTCGAGCACCGGATCGAGATCTTTCTGCTTCGGACCGCGCCACGCGGCGCCCATGCAGAACCGCGATGCCCCCGCGGCCTTGGCAGCCTTCGCGGCTTCCAGCACCGCGTCGAGCTGCAGCATCGGCTCGTCGGCCACGCCGGTGTCGAAGCGCCGCGACTGCGGGCAATAGGAGCAATCCTCCGGACAGCCGCCGGTCTTGATGGACAGCAGTGTGGACAACTGCACCTTGGTCGGGTCGTGATGCTCCCGGTGCACGGTCTGCGCGCGGAACAGCAGCTCCGGCAGCGGCAGTTCGAGCAGCTCACGCACCTGCGCGACGGTCCAGCGGGTCCGCGTCGGATGGCCCGCGGTCTTGCGGACGAACGTCACTTGCTGGGCGGACGTGGGGTTGGTGTCGAGCGGGGCCATCGCGGATCTCCGGAAGCCGCCGGGCACCGGCGGGCTGTCAAATGCGGCCGATGATAGCTTTTGACAGCCGCCGGCGGAATCCCCCGCCACGGCGCGTTGCGTCCGCC
The DNA here is from genome assembly GCA_026125595.1 of Burkholderiales bacterium. Classification (GTDB taxonomy): domain Bacteria; phylum Pseudomonadota; class Gammaproteobacteria; order Burkholderiales. The sequence continues at coordinate 15,741 of JAHCKV010000030.1, forward strand.
GGACCGGACTGCCAGACTCGGTTCGTCACCAAGGGGGGAAACGAAGCATGAGAAGAAATCGAATCGACCTGTCGGGCCGTTCTGCCGTCGTCACCGGCGCCGCGCGCGGCATCGGCTTTTCCATTGCGCAGCGACTGATGGACAGCGGCGCCCACGTCGCGCTGTGGGACGTGGACAAACCGGCGCTGGATACCGCGCGCAAGACGCTGTCGGTGCTCGGCACGGTCTTGGCGGTACCAGTGGACATCACCGATCAACAGTCGGTCGCGGAAGGCGCCGACCAGACCCGCGCCGCGCTCGGTCCCGTCGATCTGCTGGTGAACAACGCCGGCATCGGCGGCCC
>JAHCKV010000300.1 GCA_026125595.1 Burkholderiales bacterium
GTGAGCGCGTCGTACAGCGCCAGCCGTTCGAGCAGGCGCTGCTGGCTCAGCGCCTGCATGTGATTGCGGACGCGGGCGCGCACGATCGGCGGGTGGAACGGCTTGCCGATGTAGTCGGAAGCGCCGAGTGTCAGGCCCTTTTCCTCGTCGCGCGCGCCGTCGAGCGCCGAGATGAAGATGACCGGAATCGTGCGGGTGTCGCTGTCGGCCTTCAGCCGGCGCAGCACTTCGTAGCCGTCCATGTCCGGCATGATCACGTCGAGCAGGATCACATCGGGCTTGTGCCGTTGCACGAGGTCCAGTGCCATCGCGCCGGATTTTGCGAGCAGCACCTTGTAGTCGGTCTTCAACAGTTCGGCCAGCAATTGCCGGTTCTGTCCGTCGTCGTCGACGACCAGCACCTTCTGCATTTCGCTCGATGCCATCGTCAACCCCAGAGTGCCTTCGCCAGCGCCTGTACCCGGACGCTGGCTTCGGCGTATTCCACGTCCTGGATCAACGCCGCGATCTCCGCGACGGCAGCGGCATGGCGCGTGCCGTGCAGCGCGCGGCGCAGATCCTCGATGCGGTCCATGGCTTCCGCGTCGTTGTCGCACAGCAGTTGGTCGAGGCGTTCCAGGATCGTCAGCGCTTCTTCCGATCGGTCTGCATTGGCCGGCGGTGCCGGTGGCTCCGGGTCCGTCGTCAGGTTCGCGAGCGCGTCGAGCACGGTCCCCAGCGTGTCCAGCAGCGCCGTGAGTTCCGCTGCTTCCGGCAATCGAAGCCGCGCGATCGCTTCGACCTGTCGCGCCGGCTCGACCACGGCGCGGGCGCCGATGCCGGCCGCGGCGCCGCGCAGCGTATGGGCCAGGCGATACAGGTCCTCGCGACGATCTTCCGTGACGAACCGGTGGATGCGGTCCGGTGCGTCGCCATACTCGGCGGCGAAGCCACGCAGCACGTTCCGATAGAAGCCGACGCGGTTCAGATGCTGATGCAGACCCGTCGCGACATCGATGCCGGCGTCGACCAGTCGCACCAGTTCCGGATCGTCCGGCAGCGTCGGGGTCACCGCCAGGACGGAGGGCGCGGGTGTCGTCCGGGTCGGGCGATGACGCAGCCCGCGGGCGATGGCCGCCCAGAGTTCGTTCGGATCGATGGGTTTGGTCACGTGATCGTTCATCCCTGCGGCCAGACTCAGTTCGCGATCTCCACCCATCGCATGCGCGGTCATCGCGATGATCGGCAGATCGGCGAACCGGGGATCGGTGCGCAATGCGCGCGTGGCGCTGATGCCGTCCATCTCCGGCATCTGCACATCCATCAGCACGAGATCGTACGGGTGGTTGCGGATCTTCTCGATGGCTTCCCGGCCGTTGACGGCGACGTCGACGATGACCTCGGCCTCTTCGAGAAAGCCCATCGCCACCTGGATGTTCAACGGGCTGTCGTCGACCAGCAGCAACCGGGCGCCGCGCAGCTCCAGCACTTCGCTGGAGTTGGCCTGGGCGATGCGCTGCTGGCGCCGCTCGGTGACGGCCTCCCGGCCGAGCAGCGCTTCGATGATCGCGTCGTGCAGCGTCGATTCGTTGACCGGTTTGCTCAGTACCTGTTCGATGCCGGCGTCTTCGGCCAGTGTCGCCAGCTCTTCGTAGCTGTAGGCGGTCACCATCAGGATCGCGAGGGATTTCGGCTGGGTCGTGGCTTGCAGGATCCGTCGCGCCGTTTCCACGCCGTCGATGCCGGGCATGTTCCAGTCGACCAGCAGCAGCCGGTAAGGCTGACCCTGCGCTTCGGCGAAGCGCACCTGCTCGACGGCCTGCTCGCCGGATGCGGCGTCGTCCGCGCGCATACCCATCTGCCGCAGCAACTCCACCAGCACCTGTCGCGCCAGCCGATTGTCGTCGACGACCAAAGCGCGCGCACCACGCAGTGGATCCACGACGAGGGTGGGCTGGACGCTGTCGACATCGATGCCGAGCTCCACAATGAAGTGGAAGGTGCTGCCGACGCCCGGTTCGCTGTCGACCCAGATTCGCCCGTTCATCATCTCCACCAGTTGCTGGCAGATCGACAGCCCGAGTCCGGTGCCGCCGTAGCGGCGCGTGATCGAGTCGTCGGCCTGTGCGAACGGCTGGAACAGCAGCGGAACCTGCTCCGTCGGAATGCCCGGCCCGGTGTCGATGACGCTGCAACGCAGCCGGACGCGATCGTCGGTGCGGCTGTCGACTTCGATGCGCAGCAGCACATCGCCCTGTTCGGTGAACTTGACCGCGTTGCTGGCGAGATTGACCAGTATCTGGCCGAGCCGGAGCGGGTCTCCGATGAGCACGCGCGGCACGTCGGCCGAGATGTCGAACAGCAGCTCGAGGCCCTTCGATTGCGCGCGCAGCGACACGACGCCGGACACGTTCTTCAGCACATCGGTCAACCGGAAGCGGATCGATTCCAACGTCATCCGACCGGCTTCCGCCTTCGAGAAATCGAGGATGTCGTTGATGATCTGCAGCAGCGATTCGGCGGCGCCGAACACCTTCTCCACATAGTCACGCTGCTTGTTGGTGAGCTCGGTCTTCAGCACCAGCCGGCTCATGCCCATGATCGCGTTCATCGGCGTGCGGATCTCGTGGCTCATCCGCGCCAGGAAGTTGGATTTCGCGGCGTTGGCCTTGCGCGCCTCGTCGATGGCGAGCGCCAGTTCGCGGGTGCGTTCCTCGACCTTCTGTTCGAGGTTGAGGCGATAGTCGTCCACCTGCCGGCTCATGCCGCGGAACGCGCGTGCGAGCACGCCGACTTCGTCGCGGCGTTCTTCCGGCAGCGGCAGATCGCCGCCGGCGATCCGATGGTAGTCGCCCGCGGCCACCACGCGGGAGGCTTCGACGAACACCTGCAGCGGTGCGACCACCTGACGCCGCAGCACCAGGAACAACGCCACTAGTTCGACCGCCAGCGCAACGATGCTGAGGAGCAGGATGAACTCCGCCGCTTGCCGTGCCGTCGACGTGAGCAGTGATTTCGGATACACCGTCACGAACCACCAGCCGGGGCCTTCGAGCCGCGTGGCGGCGAGGAACGCATCGGATCGATCGTCGTCGACCATCAGGTTGGTGTTGCCGGTGGCCTTGGCCTCCGCCATCAGTCGCTGGTACATCTGCAGCAGCACCGGATCACCCAGGGACGGGATCTCGACGACGCCCTTCGCGGCCTCGATCTCCTTCACCTTGTCCGGATGGGCGACGAGCCGCCCGTCGTCGCGGACGATGAAATTCTTCGTGCCTTCCAGCCGATCTTCGAACACGCGGTGGAACAGCGCGTTGAGCAGGATGTCGTGCCCCAGCGTGGCGAGGTGGCGGCCGTCGCGGTCCACCGGCATCTCGGCCGAGATCATCCATTCGTTGGCCGTCGGGTCGTAGTACATGCCGGTCCACACCAGCACCCGCGTCGGGTCGTTCTGCTGGGTCGCGATGCTCATCCATTCCTCGACCGTCATGTCGAGGTCCGGATCCGCGTTCAGTCCCCACGGCAGCCCGGGCCAGTAGACCACGTTGAAGTTCTCGGGCGAATGGACATACACGTTCGCGAAGCGGTTCACCCACGCCGGACCGAACCGATCCAGCAGCCGCCACGCCAGCACGAGCCGCTTGCGCAGATCTGCATCGCGAGCCACCGGTGCGTTGGCGCCGGCGTAACCCGAAACGAAGCGGGCGATGGTGCCGTCCGCGCGCTTCATGCCTTCGAACACTTCCTTGCGCAGCCGCGTCGAGCCGTCGGGCCACGTTTCGTAGAGTGCCCGGAACTCGGCGTCCGTCGGCATCGCCATGGTGGCGTAGTCGTCGAGGAACACGTCCCTCATGACGACGAGGTTGTCCTTCGCCAGCACGAACACCGAGCTTTCCTTCGCGCCGCGTTCGGCGATGTACTTGTACAGCTTGTCCTTGGTTTCCTCGGACAGCGTGGTGACGATGTGCCAGTACGACAGCAGCGTGACGGCAAATACGACGGCGGTGATCCGGACCGCCATCTGGATCAGCGTGCGGGTCGTCAGCGAGTCGCGGAACGCGATCGGGGCGGTGGGGGTCGACCTGGCGTCGGGCATGGTGGCGACGGACTCCGGAGGTTCCGGCATAGGCGGGTCGACGCACGGCGGCGAGGTCGCCGTGCGACTTGAGTGCCGGCCGAACCGGTCCGGCACGACGATCGGTCGACCGCGGGGCGGCTACCGACCGTCTGGTCCTGTGGACAACGGCGGGGCCGGGCGCTTCTTGAGGGAGATTCAGCGGTGCGCGGGCAACCCGCGGAAGCGGGCAGGGAAGGGCCGGGGCGTTGCCACCGCCGCTCTGCGATGCCTATGGCATCGGGGCGGTCGGCGGCCCGATCAGCGCTCCACCGGCCGCGCCGGATCTGCGCACCATTCGCTCCACGAGCCGGGGTAGAGCTTGGTGCCGGTGATGCCGGCCACTTCCATCGCGAGCAGGTTGTGCGCTGCAGTGATGCCGGAGCCACACTGGTGCACCACCTGGGACGGCGCGAAACCCGCCACGAGCGGTTCGAACGCGGCTCGCAGTTCCGCGGCCGGCTTGAAGAAACCGTCCGCGGTGAGGTTATTGCGGAACACGTGGTTGACGGCGCCGGGGATGTGGCCGCCGACCGGGTCCATGGTTTCGTTCTGGCCGTGGAAGCGGTCGTTGGCGCGGGCATCGATGATGCGCAACCCCGGTTTGCCGATGCCGGCCAGAATCAGGTTCACGTCCACGGCGGCGTCGGTGATCTTCGGTTGGTATCGGGTGGGGACCGGCGTCGGGACGGCGGCGTCGACCGGATGACCGGCCTTGACCCAGGCGTCCCAGCCGCCATCCAGCACGGCGGCATCGGCGTGACCGAGCCAGTGGCGCAGCATCCACCACAATCGTGCGGCGTACATGCCGCCGCCGCTGTCGTACGCGACGACCTGGGT
>JAHCKV010000301.1 GCA_026125595.1 Burkholderiales bacterium
TCCGCACGCGCGACTCGAACTGGACGCGATGCTGACGCCGGGGCCGCTCACGCGCATTCGCAACCGGGGTCCGGAGATTGCGGCGTTCGAGGCACTCAGTTTCGGTGCGCGCGAACAGCTCGGCGTCATCAGCCGGCTCGCGTATGCGGACCTGTTGCGGGAGGCCAGGCGCCCTACCCTCGTGATCCTCGATGATGCCCTGGTACACGCGGATGACGAACGGCTCGCACAGATGAAGCGCGTGCTGTTCGATGCATCGACCCGGCACCAGTTGTTGATCTTCACGTGTCACCCGGGACGCTGGCGCGATCTCGGCGTGGCACCGCGGGCCATCGGCGACACGGCTGCGTCATAGCATCCCGGTCGCTGTGGTGACGATCCGGCAAAAAAAAGAGGCGACCGCAGTCGCCTCTCTTGTGCTGCCGTGCGTACTACTTACGCGGCGGCGCCGGTGCGCTTGCGGCGAGCCGCCAACGCGCCGATGAGGCCCAGACCGGCAGCCATCATCGCGTAGGTCTCCGGCTCCGGAACCGGGGCGGAAGAGATCACGTTGATGGTCGCGGTGCTCGACACGGATGTCGCGAAATACACGCCCGAATCGGCGATCAGTTCGCGAGCGGTGCTGAAAGTGCCGCCAGCAACTTGGATCGAGCCGAGCAGGACCGGCACCCCCAGATCGCGAATGAACGGATCGTAGGAAGCCAGACCTTGGTCACGGTCGATGGAGTACGTGAACGCGCTGATCTTGCCGTCCGTCAGTGTGAACGAACCTTCACCCAGCGTGGTGTTGTCGGGCGTGACGCCCGGCTGACCACGGGTGCGCGTGCCTTCGATGCCCGTCAGCAGCGTCGTGAACAGGCTGAACAGCACATCGCTCTCCGTTTCCGGCGTGCCGACGCTGTTCAGCGCGAACGTGTAAGTGCCGGTCAGGTAGTTTTCGTAGTCCGGGATCACGATCGTGCCCCAGAAGGTCTGGGTCAGCACCGCGGGTGCCAGATCCATGAACTCGGGTGGGCCGTTGAAGGCGGTGACGCGGCCTTCGAGGTCAACGATCAACGTATCGGCTTGCGCCGATACGCTGGCGACACCCATCACGCCTGCGACCAGCAGGGCCTGGAAGAGCTTGTTCATTCGATCTCCTGAAAAATCAACTTGTTGGGATTGCCGATCCGGCGCTCATCGTCGCCTTGTTTTTACTATCGCGAATCATACTCATTTTCGTGCGTGATCTCAAACGCATGTTGACAGGATCGCAGATTATCGAAGAACGGATTGCGAGGCTTCGGCCAGGCGACCGGAGGCGTGGAAACTCCCGATTCCGATGGGGGTGGCGATTCCCCGGCGCCTGGGAATCGGCGACGGCACCTCGATTGCTGCTTGTCGGGCCGCGGGAACGCTGACAGGCCCCCCTGATCTGCCGAACGCCGCGACATTCCGATCGATTCCTCGATCCCGACATACATTGCGAGGTGAAGACATGGGCGTAGGAACAATCCTGGCGATCATTCTGGTGCTGATCCTGATCGGTGCGCTGCCGATGTGGCCCTACAGCAGGAACTGGGGTTACGGTCCGAGTGGCGGCCTCGGGCTGGTGGTGGTCGTGCTGATCGTGGTGTTGCTGTTCGGCTGGATATAGCGAAACCGGACCCGCCCGCGATCGGCGTGTGGCGGGTCCGACAATCGACTATCGGCGCCCTTTCGGCCGGCACGCCGCACCGATGTGGTCACAAGCGCCGCAGCAGTTCCGCCTTCTTGTCTGCAAACTCCTGCGGCGTCAACACGCCATCGCGTGCCAGCTCGCCGAGCGTTTTCAGCAGCGCCAACGCTTCCATCGCGTTGCCGGGTGCGACAGGAGGGGGCGTCGGACTTTGGGCAGCGGCGGGAACGCGGCGGTCCGCGGTCGCGGGTTCCGGCACGTCTCCGACCGGTACGACGCGCAACTGGGCGAGATCGATGACGCCATGCTGGCTCGCGAAACGCAGCCCGCGCACCGTGTTGCCCCGCTGCTGCGACACGCCCTGGATGGTGTGGTCGCCGGTGTCGTACACCTGCATGCCCTGCTCGTCCTCGATCACCAGTCGGCGGTGTTGCGGAAAGAAACCGTACCGCATGCCATCCTGGGCACCCGACGTCTCGGGCGTACCGAGGTCGGACGGCCAACGGGGGGCGCCCGGCGACATCGAAGCCTCGTCGAGTCCCGCGGCATCACCTTGGGCATGCAGCTCGGCCAATTCCTCGCACAACGCACCGACCCTCGATCGCAGCGCGTCGTTGCCGAAGTCGCTCACCATCAGCATGCCGTGGCGCATCCACTGCCCGTTACCACCGAACTCGGGATGCCCGAACTGCGCCATCGTCCCGCCGCCGGCGAGCACAGCCTGCCACATCGCCCGTGCCGCTTCCGAACCGAAGCCGTGACGCGCGCCGATGGCGTCCACGCGTTGCGCGCTGACAGTCGACATCGAATCGTTCTTGCGTGCTTCCGGGTTCACGATTCAGCCGGCCATCGGCTTGATCACGCCGCACAATACCCGGGGGCCCGACTTGCCCGCCGGGTTGGACTCGTAATCGTCCGCATCGGCATGGATGATGAACGCGCGACCGATGATCGATGTCGCGCTGTCGGTCACGGACAGTTTCGAGGCCGAGTAGTTGCCCTTGGCCCGACCGTCTGGTTCAACGACCAGATTCGGCAGATCGCCACCGTGAACGCGTTCGACCGGTTCAGTGGGGTTGCCATGCCGATGGGCCCTGCCAGGGTCGAAGTGGCCACCGGCGGCACCGAACGCCACCACCTGGTTCGTCACTGGGTCGACGCCGGGGGCACATTCACCGCGTTGATGAATGTGCATGCCGTGCTCGCCGGGTTTCAATCCGGCGACATCGATCGCAATCCGCACGCCTTTGCCGGTCTGCGTGAAGGTCACAATGCCGGCGGGCTGGCCGGATGCAGTCCTCAATTCGGCGTTGGCACGTTTCGTTGCATCCGCCGCGTGGGCAGCAGTGATCGCCACGGCAGCCAATGCGCCGCTGATCGCGAGGGTGGACAGCGCAAACGGGAATTTCGTTTTCATTTCCGGTCTCCAGAAGATGCGCAGATCGAAACAACGGGTGGGAATCCCGCGACGGCTCCTGCATCGAGGAGCCGCCCATCGTCGGATCAGCAATCGGGAGGCCTGCGCCATGGGGTGCCGATCGACGGGTGCGCCGGAACGCCCTCCCCGTCCGCGGTGAATTTCTGTAGCCTCGCGCCTCGCATTCCCTGTTTCTTTCCGCTTCGAGGCGCCCTTGACGGGTATCGATTTTCAACGCGTCTTTGAAACGCTTCCGGGACTGTTTCTGGTCCTTCAGCCCGACGACAACTTCACCATCCTCGGCGCGAGCGAAGCCTATTTTCGGGCCACCCATACCGTTCGCGAGCATCTGATCGGCACCGGTCTGTTCGCGGCCTATCCGGAGAATCCGGACCCGGCCCACGTGCGGGCGCAGGCCAGCCTGCGCGCTTCGTTGCGGCGGGTCGTGACCGAGAACGTCATCGATACGCTACCGATCCAGCAATACGACATCCTTCGGCCCGACCGCCACGGTGGTGGCTTTGAAGAGCGGTTCTGGATCATCGTGAATGCCCCGGTACTGTCCGATGCCGGCGGGCTCCTCTACATCATCCATCGGGTCGAAGATGCGACCGAGATCGTCCACGCCGGCCGGCGGGAGCAGGAACATCGGAATCTGCAGGCGAGCGAAATCCTCGAGAGCATCACGGAAGGGTTTTTTGCACTCGATCGCGCCTGGCGTTTCACCTATGTGAATCGTGAGGCGTTGCACATCCTGGGTCGCACTTCTGCCGATCTGCTCGGCGTGGCACTGTGGGACGCCTATCCCGGACTCGTCGGACATGAACTGGAGCACGGCTACCGACGCGCAATGGATGAATGCGTGGCCGGCGCCATGACATCGTTCTATCCGGACCATGGCCGCTGGTACGAGGTCCACACCTATCCGGCACCCGGCGGCATCTCGGTTTACTTTCGCGACCTGACCGAGCAGAAGCGGGCCGAAACGGCGTCGGACCAGCAGCGCCGGATGTACGAAGCGGCGCTGTCGAACACGCCGGATCTGGTCTACGTGTTCGATCTGGATCATCGCTTCATCTATGCCAACGAAGCGTTGCTCGCGATGTGGGGTCGGTCCCGCGAGGAAGCGATCGGCAAGAACTGTCTGGAGCTGGGTTATGAACCGTGGCATGCCGAGATGCATGGACGGGAGATCGAACACGTCGTGGCCACCCGGATGCCGATCCGTGGCGAGGTCCCGTTTTCGGGCACCCAGGGTACCCGTGTCTACGACTACATCTTCGTGCCGGTGATCGGGCCCGACGGTACCGTCACCGCGGTGGCTGGAACGACGCGGGACATCACCGAACGGCAACAGGCCGAGCGGGCGATCCGCGAACAGGCATTGCGGCTCGAAGAGGCCGATCGGGTCAAGGACGAGTTTCTGGCAACGTTGTCACACGAACTGCGCAACCCGCTCGCGCCGCTGCGCAGTGCGCTGGCGCTGCTGCGGATGGACGGCGTTGCCACCGACGCCCGCACCGCTTCGGTCCACGCGATGATGGAACGGCAGGTCAACCATCTTGTGCGTCTGGTGGACGACCTGCTCGAGATGTCGCGGATCAGTCGCGGCGCGCTGGAGTTGCGCAAGGCGTTCGTCGAGGCCGCCGCGATCGTCCGCAACGCGATCGAGACCAGCCAGCCGCTGGTGCAGGCGGCGCGCCACACGCTGACGGTGTCGCTGCCCGACACGCCACTGTGGCTCGAAGGTGATCCGGTCCGACTCGCGCAGATCCTGTCCAATCTGTTGAGCAACTCGGCGAAGTACACCGATGACGGCGGCCGGATCG
>JAHCKV010000302.1 GCA_026125595.1 Burkholderiales bacterium
GCCCGCCGGACGACGGCCCGGCCGCGCGGCTGCTGGTGGTGGACGACGAGCCCGAGCTGGCCGACCTGATGCGCCAGATGCTGGAGGGCGCCGGCTTCGAGGTGGCCACGGCCGAGTCCGGCGCGGTGGCGCTGGAGCTGCTCGGCGCGGCGCGTTTCGACGCCATCGTGTCCGACCTGCGCATGCCCGACATGGACGGCAGCGCGTTGTGGCGCGCAGTGCGCCAATCGCATCCGGCGCTCGCGGGCCGCATGCTGTTCATCACCGGTGACACGCTGTCCCCGACCGCCAACGAGTTTCTGCGCGAGACCGGTTGCGGACTGCTGGAGAAACCGTTCGCCCCGGCGGAGTTGGTGGCGCGGATGAAAGCGTTGATGCCGGGTTGAACCGACGACCGCACGCGGGTTGTTTTCACCCGTGCGTTTGAATGGCGGTTCCGCCTTTTGTGCACCGAAACAAATTGCCGTTTCCGAGCGTGCTTGTTTCATCGACGATCGTCCGATGAAATGCACTGCAACAGCCGACGCATTCCGACGGTCCGGCATCTGCATCGACATGTCGTGTCGAACGACGAACGTCGCCACCGACGCGATGCTCTCTGCTGCTGGTGATCATCCGTCGTTTCATATTCCCGTCGTTCGGCTCGATTGACTTTGCCGATTCGCAGAGTAAATTTCGGCTGACCGTCGATTGCAGCCGGCGGCAATTTGCTGTTTCTCGAGACGATAAAAGCTCATATAACGAGAGGGGAGAGACATGGTTACAAAGTGCGACAAGTCGTTCGTTCGTTGGAGCACGGCACTGGCCGGGACCTTCGTGATGGCATCGGCGTTCGCCGGTGACGTCACCTGGGACCGTCTGGTCAACAGCGAGAAGGAACCGCAGAACTGGCTCAATCACCACGGCAACCTCGAAGCACACCGCTTCTCGGGCCTGGATCAGATCAACACCAAGAACGTCAAGAAGCTGAAGGTCGCCTTCACCTGGGCCATGGGTGGCACGCAAGGCGGCGGCAAGGAAATCATCCAGTACTCCTTCGCCGGACTGGAAGGCACGCCGGTCGCGGAAGACGGGTTCCTGTATCTCACCACTGGCTGGGGTGTGACGAGCAAGCTCGACACGCGAGGCGGCATCCCGCGCCTGGTCTGGCAGTACAACCCGGCAGCGGACCCCGACTACGCGACGACCGTGGCTTGCTGCGGCATCAACAACCGCGGTGCCGTTCTCGCCGGCAACATGGTGATCATCCCCGTCATCGACGGCCGTCTGATCGCGATCAACAAGACCGACGGCACCAAGATCTGGGAAGCGCAGATCGCCGACCCGGGCAAGAGCGAAACCATCACCGGCGCGCCGCTGGTCGTGAAGGACATGGTTGTCACCGGCATGGCCGGCGCGGAGTTCGGCGTGCGCGGCTGGATTGAAGCGGTCGACCTGAAGACCGGGAAGCGGCGCTGGAGAACCTACACGATTCCCGCACCCGGCGAACCCGGTCACGAGACGTGGAAGGACAAGCACGATGCGTGGAAGACCGGCGGCGGCACCACCTGGGTCACCGGTTCGTACGATCCGGAACTCAACCTGATCATCTGGGGCACTGCCAATCCGGGCCCGGACTGGGACAACGCCTATCGCCCCGGCGACAACCTGTGGACGGATTCGACCATTGCGCTCGATGCCGACAGCGGCAAGATCAAATGGGGCTTCCAGCACACGCCGAACGATCCGTACGACTATGACTCGATCGCCGAGAACACCTTCGTCGATACGCAGATCAACGGCAAGTTCGTGCGCGCGACGCTGCACGCCAACCGCAACGGCTATGCATACGCGCTCGATCGCAAGACCGGCGAGCCGCTGTGGTGCACGCAGTTCGTGCACGAGCTGAACTGGTCCGGCGGACTGGAGGCCAAGTGCAAGCCGAAGTCCTATGACCCGAAGAAGGACGTGCAGACCTACATGCCGGGCACTGCCGCGGCACGGGGCACGGCCACCAAGGGTCGTGGCACGGTGGAAGGTGTGCTGAAGCCCGGACACATGGGCGGCAAGAACTGGCCGCCCACCGCGTACAGCCCGCAGACCAACCGCTACTACATTCCGACCATCGACGGCTGCAACAAGGCGTTCGCCGAAGTCGCCGTGGCGGGTGAGTTCAAGCATCGCCAGTTGTTCCTCGGTGGTGCGCCGTTCTCGACCTTCGAAGATCCGGACTGCGGCCGCATCTGGGGCTCCATCACCGCGATCGACGTGGGCACCGGCAAGGTCGTCAAGAAGCACACGACCAAGCACCCGCAGCTGGGTGGCCTGATGACGACGGCAGGCGGTCTGGTGTTCGCCGGTTATGCCGAAGGTCAGGTCGTCGCACTCGACGCGGAAACCCTCGAGGAGCTGTGGAAGTTCGAGACCGGTTCCGCGATCAACGCGCCGCCCATGAGCTACATCGCCGATGGCAAGCAATACATCGCCATCGAAGTGGGTCTCGGCGGTGCGTGGCCGCAATGGTTCGTCAGCGCCACGCCGGAACTGAAGTCGCAGGTTCCGAGCAACATGCTGTACGTGTTCACGCTGGAAGACTGAAGCTCGCATGAAAGGCGCGGGGCCGTTGCATCAGCAGCGGCCCCGCGCCTCGTTTGACGGCATCGGATGCCGTATCAACCACAAGCAGGAGACCGCAGCGTAATGAAACGTTTCGACACCACGGGCAGGAATCTGCTGTTGGCCGCACTGGGTACGGTGTGTCTCTGGTCGGGTCTGCCACAAACGGCGTCCGCCGAGACCGAGACCGGCGATCGGGAAGAGATCATCGTGCCGCGTGGCGGCGGTCGTGCAGCGTTCGAGAAATTCGGCTGCACCACCTGTCACATGGGGGATGGCCGCGGCGGGCAGAACGAAGGCGGCTACGGCGCCGACCTGCGGATCACCAAGCTGAGCGAAGCGGAATTGGTGCAGACCATCATCGAAGGGCGCGCCGGCAAGGGCATGCCCGCCTTCAAGGGCATCATCGACAACGACACCTTGCTGACCTTGGCGAGATACATCAAGAACGATCTTCGCCTGAAGTGATGGCTCGGCCCTCGGGCCGGGGATCACATCGCATCGGGGGATATGCGTTGCAGAATCCCCCCGATGCTCACTTCGTGGCTTCCGCCAGTTGCTCCGGTGTCATGCGCTTCGCCAACTGATCGCGGATCCGCGCCAGGTCCAGACGTTTGATCTCGATGCCGGCAGCGGCATCGGCGACGACCCAGCGATAGGCTTCCACGTAGTTCTTGTGCGCGCCCTGACCGATCTCCAGGTAGATGAATCGGAGTATCGAGTTTCCGTGCCGGACATCCCCGCGCTGGACCAGTTCGAGCGCAATGCGACGCGCTTCGCCGAGATCACCGGTCTCCCGACCCCGATCGTAGGCATCGCGGGCCTGGATGAACAACGCCATGTTGCGATTGTTGTAATCGCACTGCTCCTGCGTTTCTTCCATGCAGACGAAGGCGTCCTTGCGTTCCGCTTCGCTCTGCTCTTCCGCATGGGCTACGGTTGTCGGGCCGATTCCCGCCAGCATGCCCAGCCCCGCCACCAGCAACGGCATGGCGACGCGGCGTGTCACGTGCCCGCTCGACATCTTCATTTTCCGAGCTCCGCGAGTGCCTTGGCCTTGGCGGAGTCGAAGTAGTAGACGGCCGAACTGAACTGCCCGCTGGAACCCACCTGATACAGGCCCACCATGTCGATCTTGATCGCATCCCCGGTCTTGCGATCCACGGCGTCCCACGTGAACACCACCGCGGCCGAACTCTCCTGCACGAACACCTTCTTGATCTGGCGGGTTGCCTTGAAGGTCTGGAACTCCGCTTCGAAATACTTGGCAAGTTCGGCTCTGCCGGACTGGCGCGACAGCGGCGTTTCGCGCGTGGCGTTCGACGCGAAATACTTGGCGAAACTCGCACTGTCGCCCGTCTCCATCGCCGTGTTGTACTCATCCATTGCCTGCCGCACCAGATGGTCGACCTGCATTGCGACGGCGCCGGCCGCCAACGCTTGCCCGGCGAGGCCGGCCCACAACGCGATGACCAGCACCAGCGAACGGATCGGGAAAATTGCGAATGCCATCAGGGTCTCCTCTCTTCGAATTATGTCGGTCCAGCAGATCGCGCCGGCGCCCGAAGAGCATAGCCGCGAACACCCGGGCATTCAAAGTGGAACGCGATGCGCCCGATTCATCGGCGATGGATCCGGCGTTCGTCGCTCACTTCTCGGACGCCGCCGTTCAGTGGAACGTGCGGCCGGCGTCGATCACCACGGTCTGGCCCGTCATCGTGTTGGTGCGGCACATCGTGACCACCTGATCGGCAACGTCATCCTTGTCGGCGGCCTTGCCGAGCAGCGCCTGCTTGAGACTGTTCTCGATCTGCTCGGACCTGAGGTTCGCCGTTGCGCGCGTGCCTTCGAGCAGGCCCGGCGCCACGCAGTTCACCAGCACCTCAGGCGCCAGCGCCACCGCCATGCACTTGGTGAGATGGATCAGGCCCGCCTTGGAGACGGCATAGGCGATCGACGAACCCGTCGGCCCCAACCCCGCCACCGACGAGATATTGACGATCCGCCCGCCGCCCTGGCGCTTCATGACCGGCGCTACGGCCTTCATGCAAAGCATCGGCCCCGTCAGATTGGTGTCCAGAATCTTGGTCCACTCGTCGTGGGTGAGGTTGTCGAGATCCTTGAAGGGGATCGCCTTGTTGTAGGCGGCGTCGTTGATCAGGATGTCGAGCCGGCCGAAGTGCTGCACGACGTCATCGACCAGGCGCTGCACCTGGCCCGGGCTGGAGACGTCGCAGCCAAAGGCAGCCGCACGGACCTGATGCTTCTCGAGATCCCGCGCGA
>JAHCKV010000303.1 GCA_026125595.1 Burkholderiales bacterium
GCAGCGGTGGATCAGCCCCGACGCATGGAATCAAAGAAATCCGCGTTGTTCTTCGTCGATCGCAATTTGTCGACGAAAAATTCGGTCGCTTCCAGTTCGTCCATCGGATACAGCAGTTTGCGCAGTACCCAGACCTTCTGCAGGATATCCTGACGGATCAGCAGTTCCTCACGGCGGGTACCGGATCGGTTCACGTTGATGGACGGGTAGATCCGCTTCTCGGCCATCCGCCGGTCGAGATGGATTTCCATGTTGCCGGTGCCCTTGAACTCTTCGTAGATCACGTCGTCCATCCGCGATCCGGTATCGATCAGCGCAGTGGCGATGATGGTCAGCGAGCCGCCTTCCTCGATGTTTCGAGCGGCACCGAAGAATCGCTTCGGACGCTGCAGCGCATTCGCATCGACCCCGCCGGTCAGCACCTTGCCGGAAGCCGGCACGACGGTGTTGTACGCACGGGCGAGACGGGTGATGGAATCGAGCAGGATCACGACGTCCTTCTTGTGCTCGACCAGCCGTTTGGCCTTCTCCAGCACCATCTCGGCGACCTGCACGTGCCGCGTCGCCGGTTCGTCGAACGTCGAGGAAACCACCTCGCCGCGCACGGTACGCTGCATTTCGGTCACTTCCTCGGGGCGCTCGTCGATCAGCAGCACGATCAGGAATGCTTCCGGGTAGTTCGCCATCAGCGAATGCGCGATGTGCTGCAGCATCACCGTCTTGCCGCTCTTGGGACTCGCCACGAGCAAGCCGCGTTGGCCCTTGCCGATGGGGGCGATGATGTCGACGATGCGGCCGGTCAGGTTCTCTTCGGCCTTGATGTCCCGTTCCAGCACGAATTGCTCGGTCGGGAACAGCGGCGTCAGATTCTCGAACAGGATCTTGTTCTTGGTGTTCTCGGGCGGCTCGTTGTTGACGCGATCCACTTTCACCAGCGCGAAGTAGCGCTCGCCATCCTTCGGGGTGCGGATCTCGCCGTCGATGGAGTCGCCGGTGTGCAGATTGAAGCGCCGGATCTGCGACGGGCTCACGTAGATGTCGTCCGGGCCCGCGAGATCCGAGGTGTCCGGTGAGCGCAGAATACCGAAGCCGTCCGGCAATACTTCGAGCGTGCCGTCTCCGAAGATGCTTTCGCCCCGTTTGGCGGCGTTCTTCAGCAGCGCGAAGATCAGGTCCTGCTTGCGCATCCGGTTGGCGTTCTCGAGCTCGTTGGTCTGGGCCATGTCGACGAGTTCGGTCACGTGCAGGTGCTTGAGGTCGGAGAGGTGCATGGAGTGAGTGCGCTGCCGGGAAGAGGGTGTGAGGGTGGTGCCGGGGACCGCAGAGCCGCCTCGGGGAGAGGCCGGTGCAGAGAGGAGGCGGGAGTTGCTCGAACCGCCCCTCGAAAACAGCTGTTGGAGACGCTATCGCAGCTTAGATGGCACTGTCAATGAAGGCTTTCAATTTGCCTTTCGGGACTGCGCCGACCTGTTCTTTTTCAAGGTTGCCCGCCTTGAAGATCTGGAGCGTCGGGATGCCCTTGATCCCGTACTTGCGGGGGGTTTCGACGTTCTCGTCGATGTTCAGTTTCAGTACTTTCAGCTTGCCCGCGTATTCGGCCGCCAGTTCGTCCAGCGACGGGGCGATCTGGCGACAGGGGCCGCACCATTCGGCCCAGAAATCGACCAGCACCGGGACTTCGGACTTCAGAACCTCCGATTCGAATGAATCGTCGGTGACGGGATGGATATGCTCGCTCATTGGCTTGGTACCTTCGGCCATTAAATTGAAACGTCGGATACGGTATGGGGGAGTGGCGACTGACAGCGACGTCCCGGGCGGGACGGTCGAGGAGGATGGCCGGGATGCTAGTCGAATTTGCCGGCGGTGGGAAGGTACGGTCGTCCGACAAGGGGGCGCTGCTACAATTCGCGCCGGTCGCCGCCCCGTCCGGGGCGGCGCGCTCCCGAACCCCGTCTGGAAAACCGAAGCAATGACTTACGTCGTCACCGAGAGCTGCATCAAGTGCAAGTACACCGACTGCGTGGACGTCTGTCCCGTGGACTGCTTCCGCGAAGGTCCCAACTTCCTCGTCATCGATCCCGACGAGTGCATCGACTGTACGCTGTGCGTCGCGGAGTGCCCCGTGGAGGCGATCTGCGCTGAGGACGATGTCCCCGAAGATCAGAGAGCCTTCATCGCGTTGAACGCCGAACTGGCCAAGGAATGGCAGCCGATCATCGAGAAGAAGGATGCTTTGCCAGATGCGGACGACTTCAAGGACGTGAAGCCGAAGGCTCATCTTCTGCAGAGATGATGCGGGGGGCCGGCGCACCGTTGCCGGTCAGACCCATCGTCGGGCCCTGAGCGATTCGATGGGGCCCGACATTCTTGCTGCGCTGTCCCGGGGGGCCACGCTGGTGACTCCGACGCGGCGGCTTGCCCGGGATCTGAAACGTCGGTTCGATCTCGCGCAGCTGTCCGACGGCCGGGTGGTGTGGGGTTCTGCCGACATTCTCCCGGCTTCTGCATGGTTGGCCCGCCTGTGGGAAGCGCTGACTCGTTCGACATCGGCACCGCGGTTGTTGTCCGTCGGTGAAGAGTTGGTGCTGTGGCAGCGTGCGGTTGCCGACTCGCGATATGCCCACCCGTTGCTCGACACCCAGGCTGCCGCCCGGGCTGCTCGCGATGCCTACGGCGTGGCGGTTGCGTGGCGGCTCGATGGGACCGACATTCCCGATTTGCACGCCGACGCCCGGGCATTCCAGGATTGGCGGCAGCGGTTCGAAACAGTTTGCCGGGTTCAGGATCGGATCGCACCGGCGGCCTTGGCCGACGCCGTCGCAACGCGGCTGCCCGGCCTTCCGGCCGCGGCGCCGGTCCATCTGCTCGTCTACGGTTTCGATCAGCCGACGCCGCAGGTGACCGGATTGCTGCAGACCCTGTCTGCGGCCGGCACCGAGGTCCGCGTGCTCGGGCCCGACGGTCCGGTCGGATCGTGCGGTGTCCGCAGCTATCCGTCGGTCCGGTCCGAGCTCGAAGGCATCGCCGTCGCCGTGCGGGAGCATCTGGCGAGTCACCCGCAGATGCGGATCGGTGTCGTCGTGCCGGACCTCGGACAGCGCCGGGCAGAAGTGCTCCGCGTCTTCGATGACGTGCTTGAACCGACGCGCGTGCTGCGGCCGGGAACAGCCGGTGGGCGACCGTTCAACGTGTCGGCTGGAGCGCCGCTGTCGGAACATCCGCTGATCGCGACTGCGTTGCGCATCCTCCGGTTCGGTCAGCACGGCAGCTTGCCGCTGACGGAATGTGGCGCGCTGTTGCGCAGTCCGTTCATCGGTGAAGCAGAACGCGAAGCGTCGCGCCGCGCGCTGCTCGACGCGCGATTGCGCGACCGCGGTGCGCCGCAAGTGGCGTTCGGCACGCTGCGGTTCGAAGCCTTCGCAGAGGATCGGACACGTCCGCATGCCTGTCGGGCGCTGGGCGCAAGGCTCGACGAATGGCAGCGCCGGCTGGAGCCGGTTCGATCGCGGCACCAGTTGCCTTCTGCGTGGAGCGGAGCGGTCCAGCATCTGTTGGCAGCTTTCGGATGGCCGGGTGAACAGACACTCGACAGCGTGCACTTCCAGACCGTGCAGAAATGGCGCGAGACGGTCGCCGGCCTGTCGGCGCTCGATGGCGTGC
Source organism: Burkholderiales bacterium (assembly GCA_026125595.1). Classification (GTDB taxonomy): domain Bacteria; phylum Pseudomonadota; class Gammaproteobacteria; order Burkholderiales. Next base: position 3,664 of record JAHCKV010000303.1, read on the forward strand.
TCGGGGCCGTGGATTTCAGCGTCGCGTTGATGTGGCTGTCACGACTGGCGGCGGACACGCTGTTCCAACCGGAATCCGGCGATGTGCCGGTGCAGATCGTCGGTCTGCTGGAAGCCGTCGGACTCGAGTTCGATGTGCTGTTCGTGACCGGTCTGCACGATGACGTTTTTCCGGCGCCGGCGCGGCCCAATCCGCTGCTGCCGCTCGCGCTGCAGCGGGCCCGTGGCGTTCCCCGTTCCAGCGCAGAGTGGGAAGCCGGCTTCGCGCGGCGCACACTGGATCTGCTGCGGCGTGCGGCATCGATCGTCGAGTTCAGTTGCGCGCGTCAGGACGCCGATCGCGAACTGCGGCCCAGTCCGCTGCTCGCGTCGATTTCGTCCGCAGCCGAAGCGGAATCGAGCGATCGATTCGATACCCACGCGACGCGTGTGCGTGCGACGGCGCTGCTGGAGACCGTGACCGATTCGCATGGCCCGCCGTTGTCCGTCGGGCACGAGACGGGCGGCGGGGCGCGCATCTTCGAAGACCAGGCGGCGTGTCCGTTTCGGGCGTTCGCGCGGCATCGCCTCGGCGCCGAGGGTCTCGAAGAAGCCCATGCCGGCCTCGACGCGCGGGATCGGGGCACGCTGCTGCATGCGGCGCTGGCCGATCTGTGGCATCGGTTCGGCGATCACGCCACGCTCGTCCAGGCTGACGCGGACGTTCGCGGTCAGGTTGTCGCAACGGCCGTGGCGACCGCTCTCGATGCCTTTGCGCGTCGTCATGCCGACGTCCTGCCGCCCGGGCTGCGCCGATTGGAAGCCGAACGCATGTCCCGGCTGCTGCTCCGGTTGCTGGAAGTGGAAGCCGCGCGAGCGCCGTTCCGGGTCGTCGAGCGGGAAGCGCCGCGCAGCATCGAGATCGGTGGATTGCGAGTGCGGGCACGGCTCGACCGCGTGGACGAACTGGAAGACGGTGGGCGCGCGATTCTCGACTACAAGACCGGCCGTGCGACGGCGTCGCGGTGGGTCGGCGAGCGGCCCGAAGAGCCGCAGTTGCCGCTGTATGCGATCGCCGAAGGCGAAGCCGTGACGGCCCTCGTTTTCGCGGTGCTGCGACCCGAGCAGGTGGTGTTCCGTGGCGTCAGCGACGGGCCCGACGTGTTTCCCGGCGTGGCGGAGCGTGAACGGTCGAGCGAGTTCGACGAGTATCCGAGTTG
>JAHCKV010000304.1 GCA_026125595.1 Burkholderiales bacterium
CGGTATAGCGAACGCCACTATGGACACCGACCTTACTCGGAAAACAACTCGTGGCCGGCCTGCTGCTCGCCAGCCTGATCGCCAGTGCGGTGTTCACCAGCTTCTACTTCAGTGTCCGCGCCGCCCGTACCGGGATGGACATGGAAGGTCGGCTCGAACACTGGCGGCACAGCGCTTCGCTGCTGCATACCGACGCCGATCTATGGCTCGGAATCGGTGCCGGGCGGTTCCCCGAGGCGTACTTCTGGAATGTTCCGCAGGGACTGTTCCCAGGAACGTGGGAGATCCGGTCGGAGTCCGATAACGACTTCCTGCGCCTCGGTCCACCGCGACATATGCGCGGCTTCGGCGATCTCTTCCGGGTGTCCCAAACGGTTCCGCTGGACGTCCGCGGGCCTTTCATCATCCAGTTCAGGGCGCGGGCCGCCGGCAAGACCTACGCACGCGTGGAGATATGCCGCAAACATCTGCTCTATACCGATGACTGCGTCATCCACGGCACAGAGCTCGAGGGCGGGACGGACTGGCAGACGTTCAAGGCTGTGACGGAGCCCGGTGACCTCAATCGGGGTCCCTGGTATGCACCGCGACTGGCTGTTTTGTCGTTGGATCTCGACGGTGGGTCAGCCGCCGACATCGATGATCTGTCGGTTATTGACGGGAATGGCCACCAGATCGTCCGCAACGGATCATTTCAAGCGGGCCCCGATCACTGGTTTTTCACGTCCGATCGATTGCATCTGGCTTGGCACGCCAAGAATCTGATGCTGCACGTACTGATCGAGCACGGCATTCTTGGATTGATCGCTCTGGGCATCGCCTGTCTCGTTGCTCTGCTGCGGCTTCTGGTGGCCGCCCGGCACGGGCCTCGACTGGCATTGCCGGTATTGGCCGGGGTCACAGGAATCCTGACGGTTGGGCTGTTCGACAGCGTATTGAATGTGCCCCGGATCACGGTCTGGTTCGCCATTCTGTTATGGATCGCGCTTACCATCCGCATTCGGATGCCAGCCAATACACCGGCTTGAACGTCGGGAGTACGATTGCTTCCGAGCGGATCGGAATCCAATACTTCCGTCGACGATGTTTACAATTCGGAAGTATTGGTCTGCCGAACAGATCTTGTAATTTGCTTAATATCAAGCTGTTAACGACAAATTTCTCCGTGGCCTTTCTTTTGCTTGAAGAACATCGAATTTTGAAGACTTAATGGATTACGGGAATGGACGAACTTAAGAACGGTCGACGCAAATTCCTCGCAACGGGTTCGGCCGTGCCCTTGATTCTGACCATCCGGCCGGCATCCGCCACCGGCGCCTTGAGCAACGGGTGCCTGCAACGCGACGCCGCCAAGCCGGTACCTTCCAAGCTGATGCGCGACTCGGCCGATGAATGGATGCGGTGGCGGGCACCGATCGTGAAGTTGACGGTGCCGGTCAATGGCAAGTCGACGAAACTGTCGGGCAATTTCATCAAGGGATTCCAGGGCAACTGTTATTACGAGCTGGACAAGAACTCCCCGGATTCCGTCACACCGAAGACTTGCTCCTATGTTCCCGGCGGTCCTGGTGTCAGCGAAAGCCCTTCCTACTATCGGTACGTGCTGGTCAAGATCAACAGCACCGGGACGCCGTGCGCTTACTTCTGGGAATCTGCTCCCAGCAGCCAGAAATGCACCAATTCCTGCTGGACATCGCTGCGGCCACGCTGAAGCAAGCCAGCACGAACCCGCCCAAGGCATCGCAGAGGCTTCCGCGGTGCCTTGGTCTTTGGTAGACCCCGATCACACATTGGTGTCCGCCTTTGAAGATGGCTGCGCTGTCTTCAATCCCGTCCGGTGGGAAACCCATGTGGTCGATCCCGTGGTCGGTGATCTCATCCAGACCCTTCTTGACGAATCGCTGACCGCCGCGGAACTGACCAATCGGGTCGAATCCGCAGGCCTGCTCGATTCCGATCATGCCGGTGCGTTCGTTCTGGATGCGCTGGACCAATTGCAGGATCTCGGCCTGGTTTTCGAAACTGATGCAGATCGCCACGCTCACGGACGATGACCTGCATCGGCGCCTGAACGGGCCGGGATTGATCCTCGATGTGGGGGCAGCTTCGATCCGCGTGTTCAGCGACACGCCCGATCTCGGGGCCGCCATCCGCACGGTGTACGGCGCGTTTCCGGTGCTGGACGCCGACCGTTTCTGCGAAGTGGCTGCTCGTGTTCGCCGCGTCGGCGGATTGCGGCGCCTTGTGCGGCCCCAGGTCGAGTTCGAAGTGGACGGACTGCTGCCGTTCGAGCCTTTTCCGGCAGACACACCACTGCCCCTGCTGGAATGGGGGGTCAACTGGACGCTTGCGGAACGCTTCAACCACCGACTGCTGCTCCATGCCGGAGTCGTCGAAAAATCGGGCGTAGGCATCGTGATGCCGGCGATCCCCGGATCCGGGAAAAGCACACTGACCGCAGCGCTGATGCTGAGCGGATACCGGCTTCTCTCCGACGAATTCGGCGCGGTGCATCTCGACGACGGATCGCTGCTGCCGGTGCTGAAAGGTGCCGCTCTCAAGAATGCTTCGATCGACGTCATCCACAAGGCCTTTCCCGCCGCACGCTTCGGCCCGTCCTATCCCGGGACCCGGAAGGGAACTGTCGCCCACCTCGCGCCCGATGCCGCCAGCGTTGCTGCCAGACACCAATCGGTCCAGGGACGCCTGATCATTTTTCCGCTCTATCAGGCTGACGCGGAGATCAAATTGGAGCCAGTCGGGCAGGCAGAAGCGTTCGCGAAACTGGTCGTCAACGCATTCAATTACGAGTTGCTCGGACCGGCGGGCTTCACCGCGGCAAGCCGACTCGTCAGAGGTTGCACCTGCTATCGCCTGACCTACGCGCGGCTCGGCGATGCCATCGCCGAAACGGATCGACTCGTGCTGGAGACCGCCGAGGGCTGAGCACGCGTCACCTCGATGCCTTACGATGACGGGTCTTTCCGTCTCCGTCATGCCTCCGCTTCCACTCCCTCAGGCCGAGCACGTTCGGCTGGTCATATCGATGCTGACGCAGCCGCACCGCTGCGTCGACTGGACCTCGGCCCAATGGGATCTCGCGATCCGTACCGCGCGGCTCGTCAAGCTGCTCGGAACCGCCTACCAGCGGATGCGCGACACCCACCTGCTGGACGCGATTCCGCTCGCGGTTCAACAGCAGTTGGAGAGTAGCTATCGGATATCGATCCATCGCGCCGGGATGGTCCGAATCGAACTGGACGCCGTGCGCCACGCGCTCGCCGACTATGACGGACCGATCGTACTGCTCAAGGGTGCAGCCTATTCCCTGCAGGGATTGGCTGCGGGCCAAGGGCGCATTTTCGAAGACACCGATCTACTGATCCCGAAGAGCCGGCTCGACGATGTCGAGGAACAACTGGTCGTGGCCGGCTGGGAAACGGAAACGCCCGATCCGTACGACCAACGCTACTACCGCGAGTGGTCCCACGAGCTGCCGCCGATGCGCGCCCCCGGCCACGCGATGCAACTGGACGTGCATCACACGATCATCCCGGTGACCGCACGCTTCCGGCCCGACGCCGCGCGACTGGTATCGATGAGTCGCCCGATCGACGGCACGCGATTCGTTGCACTCCACCCGGCGCATCAACTGTTGCACGCCGTCGCCCATGTCTTCGCGGATTCGGACTGCGTCTCACGATTGCGCGATATGGTCGACATGGATGCGCTGGCTCGCCAGCACGCCACCATTGAGCCGGACTTCTGGAACAACGTACTCGACGAAGCGCGCTTGGCGACTTTGGAACGCCCGCTGTGGTATGCCTTGGACGTCTGCGCGGGTTGGCTCGAAACGCCGCTCCCCCCCTCGGTGCAGACCTGGAGAGTCGAGCACTCCCCTCCCGCACCGATCCGTTGGCTGATGCGTTCATTGCTCGGGCAATGCATGCCGCCTCCGTCTCCGGATCGATCCGATTCGATCGGACGGAGAATCAGCGCGAAACTGCTGATGTTGCGCTACATCTGGCTACGGATGCCGCCGCGGCTGCTGGCTTATCACGCGACAAAGAAAGTGGTGCGTGCTTTGCGCAATCGCTTTACCGCGCGTGCCGACACGGCAGCTTGAAAGCGCCGGAATTCGCTTTATCGCCCCGCGATCCACATCGCGGTGACGCCAAGAAATTCGTACAGCGCGAGATGACTGGCGGCCAGCGCCTTCATGTTGGGAATCAGATCCCAGGGCAGCAGCAAGTCCGAAGTCGGGACGACCGTGGGAGCGGAGATCGGGTCGAGCCCCACCGCCGTGAACTCCCGTCTGGCGCGGCGCGCGTCGACGGCGTGCGTGACCAGTAGCACGCGGCGCACACCCTCCGGTTTCAGAATCTCGGCGCTGAAAAGGGCGTTTTCACGGGTGTTGCGCGCCCGGGATTCGCGCCACCGGACCCGCACGCCGAATTCCTGTTCGAGCACATCTCCCATGATGTCAGCCTCGGCACGGCTGCGTGCATTCGGCCCGCCGGTCACGAGAATCGGAAGTTCAGTCGAGCGCGCGAGTCTTGCCGCGTAGCGCACGCGCTCCAGCGAAAGCGCGTTGGGAGCATCGGTACCGTATTCGAGCGCATCCGGCCGCAGTCCACCGCCCAGAACTACGATTGCCTGCGCAGAGCGCAGGTCGGACGCCGACACCGGCGTCGAGCCACCCGCCATTGCGACCGTCAGCGCGCCGGCAACCCACGGCACCGAGAGTAGCAACAGTCCGGCGCCGGCGATCCATGCCAACCACAAACCCGCTTTCGGTCGGTGCCGCGCCAGCAACAAGCCCACTGCCAACACCAGCAGCGGCCCCACCGGCGGCAGG
>JAHCKV010000305.1 GCA_026125595.1 Burkholderiales bacterium
CACAGCGGAAAGGCCTTCCACAGCGGTCGCTTCGAGATCGAAACGCCCCGCCTCGTGCAGCACGGCAGTCGCTACATCGGCTGCGAGTTTACGCCCCACGTGGGAATCCGGGTAGCGCCGGAGGAACGCGAGAAAGACGGCGGTCGCGGCTTGCGGACGATCCCATCCCCGGGCCCGGACGGCGTGCAACGCCGGGATTCCCGTGTCGAAGATCGCAGCGTAGCCGGTGGCGTATTGACGGGCGACGAGATCACGATCGGCGGCGGCCTGCATCGCCGTGAGCAGCGTGACCTGGGGCGGCGCATGTACATCGTGTTCGTCGCTGTGGCCCAGTCCCCCCGGGTTGGCGATGCGGATCGCGCGGAACGCAGCCGCTGCATCGTCGACCGTCAGCGCCGACAACACGGCGCCGATGCGTTGTCGCAGTCGTTCCGGATCCACGTCGCCGTGCAGATCGAGCGCGGCCTGCGCGATCGGCGCCGCCAACAGCACGATGCCCAGGTTGGTATTGGTGCCGACGGCCGCCTGCGTCGCGATCACTGCGTCGACGATGCGTTGGCCGATCGATGCGCCGGGGGCGGCGATCGCAGGTGCCGCGGCCCGGGCGCTGCGCACGAAGTCCAGCACCCCCATGCGGTGCCCGGGGCCGTGCAACCCGACATTGCCGGGTTTGAGTGCGGCGACGTCGAGCAGACAGGCGTCGACGAACGCGGTGGCGATGCGATCGGAAGGCGACACGGTCTCGGCACGCGGCGGGATGGTCCGGGCCGACACGATAGCGCGACGGCGGAATCGCTTACCGCTTTGGTCCCGACGAGCGGTAGTAGCGGTCGAACGCGATATCGATCCGTCGGCGCAGCGCGTCTCGACGCTCCGGATCGAGCAGCGATGCGCCGAGGGTCTCGATGCCGGCGGCGGTCAGCGCGGGATCGACGTTCGCGGTGCGCACGAGCACCATCCGTGCAGTGGCCGGATAGAGGTCTTTGACTCGGTCGAGCAACTCCGGCGTCGCCATGTCGGAGATCCCGTGATTCGCGAGGACCAGCCCGATGCGCTCGGATGCGAGATGTTCGAACCCCGCCGACGCCGTGGACGCCGACAGCACGCGCCGCCCGTCGTCGCGCAGCACCGCTGCGAGCGTCGTGAGCGCCGTGTCTTCGTCGCCGATGATCAGTACCGCCGGCAATGCTTCGCCGGCCGATCGCAGCAGCGAGATGTCGAGCGTGCGCCCGTCCAGCAGCAGGGTCGTGGTCGCGAACGAATCGGCGGGCCGCGCGAAGTGGAATCCCTGGATCTCGTCGCAGCCGTTGGTCGCGAGGAACGCCAGTTGCGGACCGGTTTCGACGCCTTCGGCGATGACTTTCAACCGCAGGCTGTGCGCCATCGAGATGATCGTTCGCGCAATCAGCGCGGCGTCCGGATTGGTCGTGACGTCGCTGATGAACGATCGATCGATCTTCAGGCTGTCCAGCGGAAAGCTGCGCAGATAGCTGAGGCTCGAATAGCCGGTGCCGAAATCGTCGACGGACAGACGCACGCCCATCTGCCGCAGCTTTCTCAGCGTGCCGATCACCCGTTCCGGATCACGCATCAGCACGGTCTCGGTGATCTCGAGCTCGATCAGTTCCGCATCGACGCCGGTTTCCGTCAGGATCGCTTCCACACGGCGATCGAGATCGTCCTGCTGCAACTGCACGCCAGACAGATTGACGGCGATCGGCAGCGGGAAGATGCCGGCATCGCGCCAGGCGTTGATCTGTTCGCAGGCCGACCGCAACACCCATTCGCCGATCGGCACGATCAGACCGTTGTCTTCGAGGATCGGGATGAACTTGGCCGGCGAGACGGGGCCGAGTTCCTGCGACGTCCAGCGCAGCAAGGCTTCAAAGCCGGTCACGGCACCGTCGTGCACGCTGGCTTTGGGCTGGAAATGCAACGCGAACTCGTCGCGCTCCAGCGCCCGGCGCACGTTGGCATCGAGGACGAGACTCTCGGTGACGGCGGCGTTCATCTCCTGCGCGTAGAACTGGAACCCGTTGCGACCGATGTCCTTGGCGCGATGCAGGGCAGCATCGGCATTGCGCAGCAGTGTCGGACCATCGGTGCCGTCCTGCGGAAAGACACTGACGCCGATGCTGGCCGTCAATGTGAACTCGTGCTCGCCGGTCCGCACCGGCTGGGCCACGGTCTCCAGGATTCGACGGATCATCCGCGACGACTCGACGGTCCTTTCGCGGTGGACCAGAACGACCACGAACTCGTCGGCGCCATAGCGCGCGAGAACATCCTCCGGTGACAAGCATTGGGTGAGCCGCGTGGCGATGGTTTTCAACACCACGTCGCCGACGTGATGTCCGATGCTGTCGTTGATGCGCTTGAAGTTGTCCAGATCGATCGACAGCACTTCGATCGTTTCGTGGCGGGACTGCGCATGGGTCAGTTCCTGCAGCAGACGCATCTCCAGGAACTGCCGGTTGCACAGCCCCGTGAGCACGTCGTAGTACGCGAGAAACTGCAGCCGCTCTTCGGTGGCGAGCCAACCGAGCTCGAACGAGATGTCGCCCGCCAGTTCGCTGAGGAGCTGGATCTCGTCTTCGTCGAAGAAGTTTGCCTCGGCGGCGTACAGCGCGAACACCGCCACGACTTCGTTGTCGACCATCAGCGGCAGCGCGATCAACGACCGGTATCCGCGGTCGAGCGCGGCCTGACGACTCGGCGATGTCGTGTCTGCCTCGATGTCGTTGCAGACGAAGGGTCGGTTCTGCAACAGCGCACGATAGGCCGATACCTGATTCCGTTCCGGCGCCATCAGCAGGTCGTCGATCGCTTCGAGGTATCCCGCCTCGTGTCCCATGCACGCGGCGGGCCGGATCTGGCTGCGGTCCGCGCTGGCGATGCCGACCCATGCCATGCGCATCTGGCCGGATTCCACGGCGATGCGACAAGCCTCCTGCAACAGCGCGTCGCGGTCGGTCGCCCGCAGCATCGCCCCGTTGATGTCGCCCAGCACCTGCCGGATGCGGCTCAGCCGATCGATCCGTACTGCCAGCACCTTCCGGTCGGTGATGTCGCGGGCGAGCCCGTCGAGCCGGATCACGGTGCCGGTGTCGTCGCGTACTGCATGGGCGCGATCGTGGATCCACCGGATCTCGCCATTCGGCCGTGCGATCCGGTATTCCGCGTCGAAGATGTCGCCCTGCAACGCGGCGTCGAAACGCCGGGTGACGTCCGCGCGATCATCGACGTGGATCACGTCGAGCCACAAGCTCGGCGTACGGTGGAACTCGTCGGTCGATCGTCGATAGATCGCTTCGATGCCGGGACTGAGATACACCAGTTCACCGGTGGCGATCGACCGCGACCACACCACGTCGACCAGGGAACCGAGGATGGCGTCCAGCCGCTGCTGAGTGCGGGTCAGATCTTCCTCGGCCTTGCGTCGCGCCTGTCGCTCCGCAGACTCCTTGAGCGCCCGTTGCACGACCGGTCCGAGCCGCTCCAGGTGTTCCTTGAGCACGTAGTCGGTGGCCCCGCGCCGCATTGCCTCGACGGCCCGTTCTTCGCCGATGGTGCCGGACACGAACACGAACGGAATGTCGGGATACCTCTGTTGCGCGATGTGCAATGCCGACAGGCCGTCGAACCGCGGCAGGCTGAAGTCGGACAGCACGATGTCCGGCTCGAACGTGGTGAGCGCCTCGGCGAACGCCTCCCGCGTTTCGACCCGAAGCACGTCGTACGACGCCCCGGAGCGCTTCAACTCCCGGATCGTGAGACCGGCGTCGGCGTCGAGATCCTCGAGCAGCAAGACGCGGATCGCCGTCGTGGGTTCGGCGGGCCGGATCGCGATCATGGACGCGTTGTCCGTCGATCGGTCGGGTGGACCGGGGACGGCTGTCTCCTCAGGGAGACGGTCGGAATCGCGGTTTGTGGCGTCGATCGTCTCGACGAATTCGGAATCGGGCACGTCGCAAGCTCGGGAATACGGGGCTGCTCCGGTCGGGAATCGCGACCGAATGCAGAAAGGGATTGCTGACTAGAGCTACATCGACGCGTCGGCACGCTTTCTTGAGCGGTGCCGGCGTCATGCCGGGTGGCTGCGGGATGGCGGGACAGAGGCGCACCCGGGGCCGAGACGCGTACCGAATCGGGTCTGGCGGAGGATCGAGCGGGAGCCGGTGCCGGCAACCCACGACCACGATGGTCCATGGAACGGGTTTTCGCTCGTCGTTTATAAGAGTTTACCGACATAATTACACCGACCGTCCGTCCCCCGCAATGCGGTGCATCGATCGAGGGTCGCCGACTTCTTCGTCCGGACCAGGATTTCGACATGGCGGTTCGCCATCGTGTTCGTCATACAGCAGCAACCAGGACGTCGGCGATGCGCCATGGCATCCACGGGCGTCCGCGCGGTGCGGCGCGGCGGCGATGCCGATGACTGTCGCAGGACGGCTGCTCGCGCTGATGCTGGATGACCAGCGCTACGGGCTCGATCTGGTGGCGGTGGAAGAAGTCGTTCGCGTGGTGGCAGTGACGCCGCTGCCCGACGCGCCGGAAATCGTCACCGGTATCGTCAACGTCCGGGGCCGGGTGGTGCCGGTCGTCGACATTCGCCAGCGATTCGGTCTGCCGGTCCGGGCTCCGACGCTCACGGATCAGCTGATCGTCGCGACGACGGCACGGCGCTCGGTCGCCTTCGTGGTCGATGCCGTCATGGACGTGCTGGAATGGACCGAGCGGGACATCGTCGAGGCCGACGCGATCGCGCCGGGCCTGGGCTATTTGCAGGGGGTCGCGACGCTGGCCGACGGCATGGTCCTGATCCACGATCTCGAC
>JAHCKV010000306.1 GCA_026125595.1 Burkholderiales bacterium
CCCTATGGATTGTTCTTCGTCTGCGGACCGACCGGCTCCGGCAAGACGACGACGCTGCATTCGATCCTGGGCTATCTCAACACGCCGGAGACCAAGATCTGGACGGCCGAAGATCCGGTCGAAATCACGCAGAAGGGTTTGCGGCAGGTTCAGATGAATCCGAAGGCGGGGCTCAATTTCGCAACGGCGATGCGGGCGTTCCTGCGGGCCGATCCGGACATCATCATGGTCGGTGAAATGCGCGACAAGGAGACGACGGCGATCGGCATCGAAGCGTCGCTCACCGGTCACCTGGTGTTCGCGACCCTGCACACCAACAGCGCGCCGGAATCGGTGATCCGGTTGCTCGACATGGGCATGGACCCGTTCAACTTCGCCGACGCGCTGCTCGGCGTGTTGGCGCAGCGGTTGGCGAAGCGGCTGTGCGCCAAGTGCAAGACGCCACGCGTCGCGTCGCAGGAAGAACTGAAGGGCATGCTCGAAGAGTATTGCTCGGAGCTGAAGAATACCGAGCAATGGAAGCGCGATCCGAAAGCCGCGTACGAGGCGGTGTACCGGGAATGGGCTCAGTCGTTCGCGAACGAAAAGGGGCAGTTCACGCTGTACACGCCGGTCGGATGCGATACCTGCGGCGGAACGGGCTACAAGGGTCGGGCGGGACTGCATGAACTGCTGATCGGTTCCGACGCCGTCAAGAAACACATTCAGGAACATGCCCGCGTCGCCGAGATCCTCGCGACCGCGCTGGCCGACGGGATGCGCACGCTGAAACAGGACGGAATCGAGAAGGTCCTCCAGGGTGTCACCGACATGAAGCAGGTTCGCGCCGTCTGCATCAAGTAGCGGCGCGACCCGCGTCCGACAGTCCATGACATCGGGGGACATCATGGCCGTTCTGCAGGAGGTTGCGATCGATGCGACGACCGGTTCGACGGAGGATGTTTTCCGCCGGCTGGAAGAGCTCAACCAGATCGGCGTCGCGCTGTCCCAGGAGAAGAATCTCGATCGACTGCTCGAGACCATTCTCGTTGCCGCGAAGAAGATCACCAATGCCGACGGCGGCACGCTCTACCGGCGTCGCCATACCGACGACGGGGACCGGCTGCATTTCGAGATCGTCCGCACCGCATCACTCGGCATCGCGATGGGCGGGACGACCGGCGTTGCAATTCCGTTCGAGCCGATCCGGCTGCACGACGACCGCGGAATTGCCAATACGTCGATGGTCGTCGCCTATGCGGTGCTGAACGACTGCACGGTCAACGTCACGGACGCCTATACGGAGAAGGGATTCGATTTCTCCGGTACGAAGGGATTCGACCGCCGGACCGGCTACCGCTCACAGTCGTTTCTGACGGTGCCGATGAAGAATCACGAGGGCGAGATCATCGGCGTTTTGCAGTTGATCAACGCGATGGATCGCACCACCGGCGCGATCATGCCATTCGGTGAGGCGGATCAACGGCTCGCCGAATCGCTGGCTTCGCAGGCGGCCGTGGCGCTCACGAACCGGCTGCTGATCCTGCAGCTGGAGAACCTGTTCGAATCGTTCATCAACCTCATCAACGAGGCCATCGACGACAAGTCACCGTACACCGGAGGTCACTGCAATCGCGTCCCCGTGCTGACGATGCTGCTGGCCGAGGCGGCGCATGCCGCCGACTCGGGGCCGCTGGCCGACTGGCGCATGGAAGATCACGATCGGTACGAACTGAAGATCGCCGGGTTGCTGCACGATTGCGGCAAGGTCACGACGCCGGTCCATGTCGTGGACAAGGCGACGAAGCTGCAGACCATCCACGACCGGATCGATCTGATCGACACCCGGTTCGAGGTCATCAAGCGCGACGCCGAGGTCGAGATGCTGCGCGCGAAGATCGATGCACGCTTCGGCAGCCGCGGCGCCGATGGCGCACAGATCGAACTGGCATTCCGAGAGCGGTTGCGCGAGATCGATGCCGATCGTGCGTTCATCCGGCGGTGCAACATCGGCGGCGAAGGCATGCGGCCCGAAGATCAGGAGCAGGTCCGCGCGATTTCGCGCAAGTACCGCTGGCGTGATGTCGACGGTGTCGAGCGTGATTTCCTGACCGCGGAGGAGGTCGAGAATCTGACCATCCGGGCCGGCACGCTGACGGTGGCCGAGCGGCAGATCATCAATCATCACATCGAAGTCACCATCAAGATGCTGGAGGCGTTGCCCTGGCCGCGGCATCTGAAGAACGTGCCCGAGTATGCCGGCGGACACCACGAACGCATGGACGGAAAGGGTTATCCGCGAGGGCTGACTCGCGAGCAGATGTCGGTCCCGGCCCGCATCATGGGGATCGCCGACATCTTCGAGGCCCTGACCGCCAAGGATCGCCCCTACAAGAAGGGCAAGACGCTGACCGAAGCACTGCACATCCTCGGCCGCTTCCGATTGGGTGGCCATATCGATCCGGACCTGTTCGACATTTTCGTCCGCGATCGCGTTTATCTGCGATACGGCGAGCAGTTCCTGGATCGGGATCAGATCGACGACGTTGACGTCGCCGGGATCCCGGGCTACTCCGGAGACTGACGGAAAACGTCATGAAATGCCGAGTGCCCCGCGGCATGGTGGCGCGGTACCGGTCGTTTCGAAGCGATTTCCCGGTTTCAGCGGTGCGCCTGCCTTCGACAGACCGGAAGCGGCATTCGATCCCATAGGTTGCTGCGCTGCGATATGTCGGATATGCGCTTGAATTCTTGTAATTCAGTTTCTTGTGGACGCCGGACGTCGCTGGCATACCGCTTGCAACTTCCGACATGCGCATCGCCCGAATGTGAGTCTGTCTCTCTCGTAATAACTGCCTCCAGGAGTCATCTGAAAATGAAGCGTATTCAACAAGGCTTTACCTTGATCGAACTGATGATCGTCGTGGCGATCATCGGCATCTTGGCAGCCGTGGCGCTGCCGGCCTACCAGGACTACACCGTTCGTGCCAAGGTTCAGGAAGCCACCAGCCTGTCCGAGCCGGCGCGTCTGGCCATCGGTCAAGCGTGCTCCGAAGCAACGCTGGGTGTCGCCACCACCGGTGTGACGGACAACTCCACTGCCGGCCTGCCGACCGACTCGACTATCACGGGCAACTACGTCAATGGCGTCACGCTGGCTTCCGCTGCGTCGAACGCCGGGACCGTGACCGCGACGCTGCGTGCGATCGGCACCTCGGTGCCCGCCGGCGGCACGATCATCTGGACCGCTACCTGCGGCACGGGTGGTACGAGCTGGACGGTGACCAACGGTTCCGGTTTCCCGAGCAAGTATCTGCCGAAGACGTAATCATTTAACGCTCCATCGAAAAGGAAGACCTCGCGGTCTTCCTTTTTTCTTTTGCGCAGTACGGACATGAAGGTATCGATGCGAAAACTGCATGTGGGTGGGCAGATCCGGGCGCCGGGATGGGAAGTGCTCGATGCGTTCGAGCGCCCCGAAGTGGATCACGTCGGCAATGCGAAGGATCTGTCGCGATTCGAGGATGGCACGTTCGACGCCGTGTATGCCTCCCATGTGGTCGAGCATTTCGACTACGCGCGCGGCGAGCTGCCGAACACGCTCAAGGAGTGGAATCGCGTACTGGCGCCCGGCGGACAGCTCTACGTGAGCGTCCCCGACATGGACACACTGTGCGAGCTGTTTCTGCTGCGCGAATCGATCGATCTCGAACAGCGTTGGAGCATCATGCGCATGATGTTCGGTGGGCATGTCGACGAGCACGACTACCACGTGGTCGGGTTGAACGAAGAGTTCCTCAACATATTCCTGCGGGACGCCGGTTTCGTGAATTGCCGACGGGTCCCCACGTTCGGCATCTTCGAAGACACCAGCACGCTGGAGTTCCACGGCACCCTCATCAGCTTGAACATGGTGGCGCAGAAAGCGGCATTCTGAACCCGGCGTGGTTGCCGGGCTTCGCTCAACGAAAGGAAGTCTGCAGTACGACGTCCTGAACCGTGGGCGCTTCCGGGGGCGTTTCGAGCGAACCGAACCAGCAGGGTCGCTGCCGCCACGCCGCATGGAGATTGTCGTCGAACGAGGCGAGCGTCCAACCCAGCGTTGCGGTGGATCGTGCCAGGCTCGCACGCGTATGCAGCGAGACGTGTCCGTTCCGGGGGGCCGCGTACCACCATCCCAGACCCATGCTCTCGATGTCGGCCGGCTGGATCAGCGTCGAGAACAACAGGACGCCGTCGTCTTTCAACAGCTTCGACAATTCGCCGAACAGGCGCTTCGGATCGGGCACATGCTCGATCACCTCGAATGCCGTGATCAGATCGAACGGACCGTTCGGCGCGTCGGCGCTGCGGTGAAACGGATCGAAACTCGTGGCATCGAATCCCGCGCGGACCAGCAAGTCCGTAAGCATTCCGTCGCCGCCGCCGTAGTCCAGAACGCGCAGTCGACTCCGGTGCGCATGGAGCGATGCGGACAGGAACTCGGCGTTGCTGCTTGGTCGGACCGATACGAAATCCGGATCGACGAGCACGTAGTCGGCGTTGTAGATCTCCGCCTGGATACGGTCGTGGCTCCAGCCGTCGAGACAGTTGCTGAATAGAAATCCGCAATCGGGGCAACGGAAATAGGGAACCTGGCGGCCGCTCGCCGGAAAGGGCTTGTGGCGATGATCCTCGCAACTCTTGGACGTATCGACCGCCCCGAACCAGGGTGCGGGCGATCCGCAGCACGGGCATTCGACGGAGCGGGTATCGCGTTTTGCACTGAACCAGGATTTCAACATTGCGCCGACTCCGTCGCCGCGCGGCGCGCCAGCGTATCGAGCTGGTTCGTCACCGCGGCGATC
>JAHCKV010000307.1 GCA_026125595.1 Burkholderiales bacterium
CCTTCAACCGACCCACCGCAAAGCGGAACACTTCGGCACGATGCTGATAGTTGCGATACATGTCGAAACTGGCGCAGGCCGGTGACAGCAGCACGCTGTCACCCCGTTCGGAAGCTTCGAATGCCGAACGCACCGCGGAATCCATGTCCATCGCGCGCACCACCGGCACCCCGGTGCCGGCCAGCGCCTGCGCAATGCGATCCGCGTCGCGGCCGATCAGCACCACGATGCGGGCGTGGGCCTTCACGGCAGGCGCCAACGGCGTGAAGTCCTGGCCCTTGCCGTCACCGCCGGCGATCAGCACGACCGGCTCGCGCATGCCGTTCAGTGCGGCCGCGGTGGCGCCGACGTTGGTGCCCTTCGAATCGTCGTAGAAGCGCCGGCCGGCGATGGTGTCGACGAACTGCACGCGATGGGGCAGACCTTCGAACTGCTCCAGCGCGGTCGCCAGCGGCCAGTAATCCAGACCGATCGCGCGGCACAGTGCCATCGCCGCCAGCGCATTGCCGGCGTTGTGCAGACCCGCGAGCTTCAGACGGGTCACCGGCAGGATCCGCGTCGCCCCCTCGGCCAGATAGTCTTCGCCGTTGCGCAACAGGCCCCATACGTGTTCGCCGCCGGGCATGCCGAGCCCGAAACTCCAGACCGGCGCATCGGGCTGCGCGAGTCGTCGCGCGAGCGGGTCATCGCGATTGACGATCTGCACCGCAGCGCCTCGGAAAATGCGCGCCTTCGCCGCGGCGTAAGCGAGGATGTCCGGATACCGGTCAAGATGATCCTCCGATACGTTCAACACCACCGCCGCGTCGGGCCGCAGGCTCGACGTCGATTCGAGCTGGAAGCTCGACAACTCGAGGACGACCACATCGGGAAACGCACGGCGCCCCTGCTCGATGTCGGTCAGTGCATCCAGCACCGGCAGTCCGATGTTGCCGGCCACCAGCGTTTCGAGATCGGCACCGCGGCACAGCGCACCGGTCATCTCGGTGACGGTGCTCTTGCCGTTGGAACCGGTGATGGCGAGCACGCGCGGTCGGACCCGATCGAAGCCATGCGCCAGCGAATCGAGCGAACGCGCGAACAGCTCGATGTCGCCCACCACCTCGATGCCGCGACCGAGCGCCGCCTGCACCTCGGCCTCTTCACGCGGCACACCCGGGCTGATCGCGATCAGATCGATGCCATCGAACGACTGCGGCCGCAACGGCCCCAGCGCGATCTGCGCTTCGGGCAGCGCGGCGCGCACGTCGTCGAGGCCCGGCGGAGCCTCACGCGTATCGGCGATGCCGACGCACGCGCCCCGCGCGGACAGCCACCGGGCCATGGACAGGCCGGTGATGCCGAGACCGAGGACGAGTACGCGCTGTCCGTCGAAGTTCATCGCAGCTTCAGCGTCGACAGGCCGAACAGCACGAGCATCATCGTGATGATCCAGAACCGCACCACGACCTGATTCTCCTTCCAGCCCTTCAACTCGTAGTGATGGTGCAGCGGCGCCATTCGGAAGATCCGCTTGCCGGTCAGCTTGAACGACGCGACCTGCAGCATCACCGACAGCGTCTCGACGACGAACACGCCGCCCATGATGAACAGCACGATCTCCTGACGGACGATCACCGCGATCGTGCCGAGCGCGGCACCGAGTGCGAGCGCACCCACATCGCCCATGAACACCTCGGCCGGATACGCGTTGAACCACAGGAATGCGAGACCCGAGCCGGCCAGTGCGGCACACAACACCGTGAGCTCGCCGGCGCCCGGGATGTACGGGAAACCGAGATACTTCGCGAACACGGTATTGCCGGCGACGTACGCGAAGATGCCCAGCGCGGTGCCGACCATCACCGTCGGCATGATCGCCAGCCCGTCGAGACCGTCGGTCAGATTCACGGCGTTCGACGTCCCGACGATCACGAAGTACGTCAGCACGATGAAGCCGTAGACGCCGAGCGGATAGGCGACGTTCTTGAAGAACGGAACGATGAGTTGCGTTTCGGTCTGCAAGGTCGCCGAGAAAGCGAGGAACAGCGCCGCGACGATGCCGATCACCGATTGCCAGAAATACTTGTATCGCCCCGGCAGACCCTTCGGATTCCGGAACACGACCTTGCGGTAGTCGTCGACCCAGCCGATCACGCCGAACCCGAACGTCACGACCAGCACGACCCAGACGAACCGGTTGGACAGATCGGCCCACAGCAACGTCGACACGCCCATCGACACGAGAATCAGCGCACCGCCCATGGTCGGCGTGCCGGCCTTCGACAGATGGGACTTCGGACCATCGTCGCGTACCGACTGACCGATCTTGTACGCGGTGAGCTTGCGGATCATCGCCGGGCCGACGATGAACGAGATCAGCAGCGACGTCATCGTCGCGAGCACGGCCCGCAACGTGATGTAGCCGAACACGTTGAACGCGCGGATGTCCTGGGACAACCACATGGCGAGGGCGTGCAGCATCAGTGGCCCTCCGCGACGACGGGTTCGACCGCCAGCGCCGCGACGATCCGCTCCATCCGCATGAATCGCGACCCCTTCACGAGCACCGTCGTGTCGGGTCCGCATCCGGCGGCGGCGGCGGCGGCCAACGCCGCCGCTTCGGTGAAATGGCGCGCGCCGTCGCCGAACGTGCGGACCGCTTGGGCCGTCATGTCGCCGAGCGCCAGCAGCCGGTCGATGCGGTGGCGCCGCGCATAGGCACCGATCTCGGCATGCATCGCCGCGGCGTCGGGACCGAGTTCGCCCATGTCGCCCATCACGAACAGACGGGTTCCGGGTCGCGTTGCAAGCCAGTCGATGGCAGCCTTCATGGAGTCGGGGTTCGCGTTGTAGGTATCGTCGACGAGCACGGCGCCGTGGGGCCCTTCCATGGCCTGCAGTCGACCCTTGATGCCGCGGTAGCGGCCGAGGCCCTCCGCGATCGATTCCGGTGGAACGCCGAGCACATGGGCCGCGGCCGCCGCGCACAGCGCGTTGCGAACGTTGTGTGCGCCCGGCACGAGCAGTCGGGCCGTGCACGAACCATCGGGCAATCGCAGCTCGACGGTGCTGCCGATGCCGGTTGCTTCATAGGTCGCGGACACGGCGGCCGGATGGTCCATGCCGAAGTCCACGGTCCGGTGCCCGGTCGCCAACGTTCGCCAATAGCCGGCGTAGGCATCGTCGGCGTTGATCACTTTCACGCCATCGGTCATCAGACCTTCGAAGATCTCGCCCTTCGCCTGGGCGATCGCATCACGCGAACCGAGTTCGCCGATGTGGGCGATGCCGGCGTTGCCGATGGCCGCCACCAGCGGCCGCGTCAACCGCGTCAGATACGCGATCTCGCCGAGATGGTTCATGCCCATCTCGATCACCGCGTGGCGATGCCGCGCGTTCAGCCGCAGCAGCATCAGCGGCAGTCCGATGTCGTTGTTGAGATTGCCTTCGGTCGCGAGCACGGCATCGGCGCCGGCGTGCGTCCGCAGGATCGCCGCCAGCATCTCCTTGATCGTCGTCTTGCCGCTCGAGCCGGTGATCGCCGCGATCGGCAACGTGAAGCGGTTGCGCCACCATGCACCGAGCTGGCCGAGCGCCAGCCGCGTATCGGCCACTACCAGCAGCGCGGCTGCCGGCGTCTTCACGCGCGCCGGGTCCTGCACCACCGCGGCGACCGCACCGTTCGCCAGCGCCGCGTCCACGTGGTCATGTCCGTCGAACCGCTCGCCGACCAACGCGACGAACAGCTCGCCGGCCTTCACGGCGCGGCTGTCGGTGCTGACGCCGGTCACTTCGACATCGATGCCGTGCAACCGCGCGTCGAGTGCCGAAGTCGCCTCCGAGAGCCTAAACATGGACCGCTCCCAGCGCGGCACGCGCGACGGCGAGATCGCTGAACGGCAAGCGCCGGCCCGCGATTTCCTGATGGGTCTCGTGTCCCTTGCCGGCGATCAGCACCACATCGTCCGGTCCCGCATCGCGCAGCGCGCGACCGATGGCGGACGCGCGATCGGGCTCGACGACATGGTTCGACGCCGCGCCCGCGACGATGGCCGCGATGATCGCGTCCGGATCTTCGCTGCGCGGGTTGTCGCTGGTGACGATTGCGCAATCGGCGAGGCGTGTCGCAACCTCTCCCATGAGCGGACGCTTGCCCGGATCGCGCTCGCCGCCGCAACCGAACACGCAGATGAGCCGCGCCGACGGTGTGCCGCGCACCAGATCACGCAATGTCGCGAGCACCTTTTCCAACGCATCGGGCGTGTGCGCATAGTCGACCACGACCAACGGCTGACCGGGAAGCCGCAGCATCTCCAGTCGACCCGGCACCGCCTCGACCGCCGACAGTGCTTCGACGGCGGCGTCGAGCTCCACATCGGCCGTCAACAGCACGCCGAGGCTGCCCAGCAGATTGCTGACGTTGAACGCACCGAGCAACCGGCTCTCGAGTTCCGCCCGACCCCATGGCGTCCGAATCTCCAACCGCAATCCGCGGGTGGAAAGATCGATCCGATGGCCGGCGATCTCGCCTTGCCCGACGCCGTATCCGAGCACGCGCGTACGGTCCCGGTCGATGCCTGCGGCCAGTGCACGACCGAACGGATCGTCGAGATTGATCACCGCATTGGTCAACCCGGGCCACGCGAACAGTTTCGCCTTCGCGGCGCCGTACGCGGCCATGTCGCCGTGATAGTCGAGATGGTCGCGGGTCAGGTTCGTGAACAACGCCGTGTCGAATTGCACGCCCGACAGCCGCCCCTGATCGAGTCCGTGCGACGAAACTTCCATGGCGACGGCTTCGGCACCGGCGTCGCGGAACGTTCGCAGATCGGCCTGC
>JAHCKV010000308.1 GCA_026125595.1 Burkholderiales bacterium
CGTGGGGCACGGATGCTGATCAATGGACGAAAGCAGTCCGAAGCGCGCGGGCAATTGATATTTTCGGCCTCTCCGGAGTCGGAGAGCACGTCTCAGAACGAATCATCTGGAGAAGGATTGGGCATTTTTTTCATCGTCGCGGCTGGTCTTACATGTCGGGGAACGAATTCGCAGAGTTCGGTTCGTCAGCGGCAGCGAGCATTCTCTTACTGATCGCTAGCACATGCGACCAGAATGCTGAATTCGCCGATGACGCCGGGAGAATGTTCGAAGAGATTGTTCCTCTTCTCGGAGATGAGGGCCTGCGAAGGCTTTCGCTTTCGTTGGCCACCTTGGCAGGATTTCTGGCCGTCGATATCGAGTCGTTTACCGCTTCTGAAATGAAGAGCGAATCCTGGCGATCGATGTTCTATGTCCTCCTTCTTATAGATCTAGCTGAGCGATTTACTCCCGAACAAGACTGTCGCCCTGACAGTTCTACAAGTATGCCGGCGACTCAAGCAGAAAGACCCACTCAAGATCATTTTGTGGAGTTCGTATCTCAATACAGAAACACGCTGCACAAGGAGTTGCAAGATCGGAGGCATGGGCCAAATCGAGACGCAAAGCAACATCTTAAAGATCTAGTATCGCAAGATACCGAGGTCCGAAAGTCGGATCATGGGGCGGCCGCTTATTTCGCGTCAAAGTTACGAGACGCCGGATATGTGCAGCGCAATGGGGACCCATGGGCCGACGGTACCGTCTATAAGTGGATTCGAGAGATTCGAACCACAACCAAATAGCCGTTAGTCTCTCCGCCGGAGCCGCCGATCCCTCCGCCGGAGCCGCCGATCTCTCCGCCCGAGCCGCCAA
The DNA here is from genome assembly GCA_026125595.1 of Burkholderiales bacterium. Classification (GTDB taxonomy): domain Bacteria; phylum Pseudomonadota; class Gammaproteobacteria; order Burkholderiales. The sequence continues at coordinate 856 of JAHCKV010000308.1, forward strand.
TGCGAGGGCTTGGGGTCTGCGCCATCATCGTCCAGCCGAATCCGCTGCAATCCGCTGGATTCTGGTTCTGGACGATCAGCACGAACCGCCCGCTGGCCTGAGGGGTGCGCGTATCGCCTGAAGGGTGTGAAAGGATCGTCCTGCGTTCGCCACCGCGTTCGGTGGTTCCTGGAAACAAGGACGACTCAATCTATGCAAACCGCCGCATCTCAGGTTGAAGTGCCGATGGTTGATCCAGCTCAGGCCGCGCTGTCCGTGCGGCAGTTCTGCCGAGCTGTCGGCATTGGCCTGTCCACGTGGTATGAACTGCCCGAAAGTCGTAGGCCTCACTCGATCAAGCTCGGCGCCCGTCGCCTGGTCGTGGAGACGCCCGCCGCCTACCTTCAGCGGATGGCAGATGCACAGCGCTCTATCAGCCCGAAGGGGGCTTGATGAGCACCGAACCTCTGACACTAGACGCCGTGGCGGCAGCGGCATTGCTGGGAGTGAGCGAACGTGCGTTTCATGACCTCCGGCACCGCTCCGACTTTCCCAAACCCGTCGACATATTCGGCCCCCGTAGACCGCGCTGGCGCCGGTCGGCGCTTGTGGCGTGGCTCGATGCATTGCCGGAGATCGATTCGACGCCGCAGGAGCCTGAGAAGCTGTCAGCTGCCCGGCGGCGCGCAGCCGCCGATGCTGGACGCGACGGGGGTGTCTGAGATGGCGCGACGATTCGACCGAGCGGCTCTGGATGTCGGCGACTTTCGAGTGCATTGCCAAGGATGTGGGGCACTTTTCATCCCGCATCGTCCAGGCGTGCTGTGCTGCTTGGGGTGCATGGCCGATTCGCTTGCGACGCAGGCGGCGGCATTCTCGGCGGCGTGGCACGCCCACCACAGGCGGCGGAAGGGGCGATCGTGATGCCGACGCGGATGGTTCGCGAGGGCCTTCTCGACTCGGAGCGCTATTGGTCGGTGACCATCGAAGCTCGACAGCTGTTCTTCCATCTCATGCTGCTTGCCGATGATCTGGGATGCGTGAGTCTGGCGCCGGTGTTTCTTCGTCGCCGGTGCTTCGATGACCGGCCGAGCAATGAGAAAGTGGACATGCTTTTGCAGCAACTTCAGGACGCCGATCTGCTGCGCATCTACGAACATGAGGAAGCGCGCTACGGCTTCATTCCCAGGTTTCGGCAACGCATTCAGCTGCGAAAGCTCAAACATCCAGCGCCTCCGGTCGCTTTGCTTCAGGGAGATCCGGACGCCCAGGAAAAGCTGTTTTCGTTCAGTAACATGACCGCAAAAACATCCGATAGCCAACCGCGAACTCCGGTTGCCCAACCGCTTGAAGCGGAAGCGGAAGCGGAAGCGGAAGTAAAGAAAAGACATGTCGTGCTCAGCGATGCTGATCACCCCCGTTCCGTTTCACCCGACTGTCCACATGAACGGATCATCGGTCTGTACCACGAGCGTCTGCCGACACTGCCTCGAGTCCGGCAATGGACCGATGCCCGCCGCAAGCTGCTGACAGCCCGATGGCGCGAGCACATCGCTGCGGGCGAGTACGCGACGCTCGATGCGGGCTTGACGTGGTGGTCGAAGTTCTTCGACTACGTGGCCGAGTCGTCCTTTCTGACGGGCCGGGCAACTCCGTCCCCGGGTCGTCACCCGTTCCAAGCGGATCTCGAATGGCTGGTCAGACCGTCAAACCTCGTGAGGGTGATCGAAGGGCGTTACGAAGATCGCCATATGTCCGATGCTGCTTGAGCCGCCGCACAGCGTCGAGGCCGAGCAGGCGGTGCTGGGTGCAGTCATGGCATACCCGGGCACGTTCGATCGGATTGCGGACGTGGTCCGGAGCGCCGACTTCTACATCGACCAGCATCGGTTGATCTTCGAATCGACGGTCCGCGTCGCAGAACGGGGCACCCACCCCGACGCGCTTGCCGTTTCGGCTGCGCTAGAGGCTGTTGGCGGGATTCAAAATGCCGGCGGGCTACCGTTCCTTATCCGACTTGCGCAGAACGCACCAGCAGCCCTCAACGCGGGCCGACACGCCCAGATCATCGTCGAACGCTCCCGCCGGCGTCAGATCCTGGCCGCAGCCCATGACTTGGCCGCGCGGGCCGCGATGCCCGGTCATGAGTCGCCCGAAGAGTTGATCGCTGAGGCTGAGGCCGAACTTCTTCGCATTGCGGACCGATCGGAGGGCGATCCGGTCGGCTTGGCCGACTCCATGGCTGAAGCCCTTCGCTGGATCGACAGCCGGGATCAATTCGCCGGATTATGGACCGGCATCGAGAAACTCGACGACCTGACGGGCGGACTGGAACCCGGGCAGCTGGTTCTCATTGCTGGACGCCCAGGATCCGGAAAGACGATCCTTGGGCTGAACATTGCCGACCATGTGGCACGTCTGAACGGCGCGAGCGTACTGTTATTCAGCCTGGAAATGAGCAGGCGAGAGTTGGCGCTTCGACTGATGGCGTCGCGCTCGGCCGTACCCGTACATGCGATGCGATCGGGAACGGCCACCGTGCAGCAATGGGAGGCGATGAACGCGACGACAGCCGACAGTCGGCGGCCTTTGTTCATCGACGACAAGCCCGCCGTCTCTGTGGCCTATGTGCGAGCAAAGGCTCGACGCTGGAAGCGCTCCCACGGCCTCCAACTGATCGTCATCGACTACTTGCAGCTCATGCGAGGTCAGGGAGACAACCGCGTCCAGGAGGTGGGCAGCATCAGCCGCGGGCTGAAGGCCCTGGCGAAGGAGCTCGAGATTCCGATTGTCGCGCTGGCACAACTCAGTCGGGCCGCCAGCGGCCGGGCAGACGCGCGCCCGCAGCTCTCGGACCTTCGGGATAGTGGCGAGCTCGAGCAAGACGCTGACATCGTCGTGATGCTCCACCGCGAGGAGTTGCACCGCGACGCTCCGGAGTGGAAGGGACTGGCCGAACTGTTCGTTCGTAAGAACCGCAACGGGCCAGCGGGTCGAATCGTCCTGCGCTGCGATGCCGCCGTGATGCGCTTCGATCGATACGATGGCCCAGAGCCCGGCGAGATCCTCCCGCCGGTGCGCCGCGCATCGGGATTCTGCGCCTGATGCCTGCGAGCGCTTGGGGCCAAGTCGCGCCGCTCGATCGGCGAGCACCGGTGGTTACCACTGGTAACCGCGATTGGTAATCGGGAACCGGTCCGCTGCTACCCGACTGTTCAAAATTGCCGGAATTTCACGTTCCGCAGGGTGTGTTACCACGGGAGTTTCCACCATACGCACAGCGTGTTTCGGTGCGGAACGAGATCCGAATGCTCTGGCGATCGGGGGTCATTCGAGGGCAACCCGACCGGAAAGGCGTCGTCTCGGCTCGAGCTGACCGAGCACCCGGCAGCCTTGTTGGCCAGCGGGACCTGCTGTTAGCCACTGGCAACTTTGGAGGCCTCCAATTGGCAAGTGGCAACCATCGGGCTGACGCCGGAACGCTCGAAAATGCCGGAATTTCGGGGGCATCACGCAAGTTGCCTCCATGTTTGCCACCATAGTTGCCAGCGGAAACCATAAAAAATTGCTGGCAACTTCGCCGGTCCGATGGGGCCTTGCCTTGCTTGTGCAATAGGCGTAGAGGTTTGCACATCGCATTCCTTTGGCGCGACCCGCATGGTTCACGAACTCTATCTGTTCGCGTTCCGCTACCCGACCCAGGACATGGCGCACGTCTGGTGGAACGACGAGACGGGCGAGATCAAGGGATACGGTGCCGACCGGGTGCGGGCATTCCTGGAACGCGTCATTGCGGAGGGCTACATCCGATGCAAGCCGCCGCCGTGCTCAATCCCGGCGACCGACGGACTCTTCACCGATCACACGCAGATGGCCGCCGCGCTCGCGCTGGGGTGGAAACTGCCCGATGTCCTGTGGCAGTACTACCCGCGGTTCACGGACGATCCCGAGAAGCCGGAGGACGCAGTCGACTG
>JAHCKV010000309.1 GCA_026125595.1 Burkholderiales bacterium
CGTCGAACGTCCAGTAGCCGCGCAGCCCGGTTTCGGAACCGGTCAACGCCGCACCGCGGGACTGGCGGATCTGTTCCGACGATCGCACGATGTTCCAGACCCTCACGTCGTCGATGTAACCCTCGAAGGTCTGGTCGAAGTTCTGCCGGTCGCCGATCCGGAACTCGTTCTGCGTCGGCACCGCATCGCCGATGGCGCCGGCACCGTCGTAGAAGTGCACCAGCTTGCCGTTGGCATAGGTGCGCACATCGCCGTCGTCGTACGTGACCGCGATGTGGGTCCACTCGAACAACGGCGCGACATAGCCGGTGCTGACCCAGACCCAGCCCGGATTGCTGTTCGCGAACGCCCACTGGATGGTGCCGTCGTGGGACCGCGCCAGCTCGTATTCACCTTCGCGGTTGACGATGATGCCGAACTCGTTCGACGTCGGATTGATCCACGCTTCCAGCGTCAGCGTGCCGTCCATCCGCAGGCTGTCGTCGGTGCCGGCACCGACATAGTCCGTGCCGTCGAAGAACAGCGCGTCGCCGGTGTAGCCGCGGTTGTGGATCGGCTGCAGCACCGGCGCCTGATTCGCATCGAACATCACGTCCATGCCGGCCGAACGTTCGTCCGAGAACCCGAGCGCGTCGGCGCCATACAGCGTGACGTTGACGATCGACGTCGCATCGACGTCGATCGACAGCAAGCCATCGGCCGTCGCGAACGCCAGCGCATCGGTAGCGAATCCCGCCGCCGCCAGCTGCGTGGCCAGCGCCGCGTTGAGATCGCCGACGAGGGCGGCGAGGCCGCTGTTGTCGGCCGTATCCGCTGCCGACACCGCCAGGTCCAGCCAGGTCCGTGCACCATCCTGCTGCGTGATCTGCACGCGGAACGCGAGATCCTCGGTGAGCTGGCCCGACGCCGGCGGCGCACCGGCCGGATCGACGCCGAGACGGGCCGCGATCAGCCGGTTGGCGATGCCGATGCTCTGCGGATCGATGTCCGCATCCTGGATGTTCAGCGCGAGCTTGCCCCCGATGATCGAGAACGTCAGCGCATCGGCCGAGAAGCCGGCAGCCACCAGCGCAGGTCCGAGGGCAGTGTTGAAATCGGCGACCAGATCGGTCAGGTCATCGTTGTCCACCGTCGAAGCCGCCGCGACGTCGAGCACGATGCCGAAGCGATCGCCGGCTGTCGTCTGCACCGGAATCGAGTACAGGAAATCCTCGACCAGCGTGCCGTCGATGGTGCGCGGCGTCGGTGCCGTGACACCGGCATCCGCGACGATGGCTTCCAGTTGCGGAACGAAGTAGTCGTGGGACCGATTGTCGAGCGGATTGCCTTCGAGGCCCAGCACGCGCAGTTCGGGCAGCACGGCATCGACGCGCTTCAACCGCACGCCGTCCGCCGCGACCAGGCCATCAGCCGCGTTCAGGAACACCTGCACCTTCAGACCGTCGGGCTGCGTCGGATCCTCGGTCACGTTGACGATGCCGAGCGACTCCCAGGTCTTGCCGCCGAACGATTCGCCATCGGGTGCGTCCCGTTGATCGACGTGGGCGACGATGCCGGGCGGGCGGATGAACATCGTGTCGCCATCGGCGAGATCGACCGCCTTGCCCTGGAAGTTGACGCCGTCGACATCGCCGCTCGCGCGGACGATGGCTTCGGCCTCCGGAATCAGCGTGGCGTATACGCCATAGGCGCCGAGTTCATCGAGCGTGGTCGCCCCTGCCCCACCGAACTGCGCCAGCGTCGCAAAGTTGCCGAGCAGCAGCGCGGTCTCGTGACCCAGATCACCGATGCCCAGCTTCGGCACCGCGATTGCATCCCCGGTCAGGTTGGCGAACAGCAGCAGATCGTAGCCGTTGTATTCGTCGGTCAGACCCAGCACCGCCGCATCGACCCGCACGACGGCCATCGCTGCGTCGGCCGGTGCGCTGTCGAAAACCGCATCCTTGAACAGCTGTTGCGCGGTCACTGCGAGCAAGCCGTAAGGTGCGGCACCGCCCTGCAGATCGGGCAGATACGGCGTGGCCGCATTGCTGGCCAGGAACGGATTCGCCGCCCGGGACCCGGTGTACTGCTCGATGCTGGCCGTGACGTTCGGCGTCACCGTGGCCAGCGGCCCGGACACCTCGACGTTGTAGAACTCGAACGCACCGGCATTGCTGCCGAGCACGAACCGACCCAGACCGCCCGCGCTGCCGCCGGCGCCGCCGGAAGCATCGACGATCGCGTCGTCGGTGTTCACGACAGAACCGACCAGCTTGATCGTGCCGCCGGCACCGCCGCCACCGGTGGCGCCGACGCCCCCGCTGCCACCGCCACCGCCCGCTCCGCCGGGACTTCCGGCACCGCCGGCGCCACCGGATCCGCCGGCAAAGATGCTCCCGCCACCCGACTGCCCCGGTTGGCCCGCGGCACCGGCGAATCCACCGGTGCCTGCAGCACCGGTGCTGCCTTCCGTGCCCGCCTGACCGTCACCGCCGCGCGCGAGGAACTCGGAATCGGCGATCGTGATGCGGCCGAGCGCCACGATCTCGAATGCGCCGCCGCCGGCGCCACCGGCGCCACCGATGCCGCCGGAACCGCCGTCACCGCCGGCGCCTCCGTAGCCACCGGTCCCGCCCGCTCCGCCATTGCCGCCCGTGACCCCGAAGAAGCCCGCGGTACCGCCACCGCCCCCACCACCGCCGCCGCCACCGGATCCCGCGCCACCGCCAGCACCACCACCACCACCACCACCGCCGCCACCACCGGCACCGCCGGTGATCGACGTGCCGAATCCGAAGTTGTATCCGCCGCCGCCGGCGAAGGCACCGCTGCCGCTGGGGCCGTTCGATCCGTTGGCGGCAGAACCGCTGCCGCCGGAGCCGCCGCCGGCGCTGCCCCCCGAGCCGCCCTGGCCCGAAAAGCCCGGGAACCCGCCGAGCACGCCGAACACGCTGCTGCCACCGCTGCCGCCACTGCCACCACCGCCCACACCGAACGGATTGCCGTAGCCGGCACCGCCCAGGCCACCGGTGCCGCCGGTGCCACCGGCATCACCCCATTCGCCCGCCTGTCCGGCACCGCCCGCGGCACCGCTGGTCGTCGACACGAACCATCCACCGCCGGTGCCACCGGCACCGCCGTAGCCGGGCGTCCCGCCCAGCTCGATCGAAAAGAACGGAACGCCGCCACCCTGACCACCGACTCCCGCCGCACCGGTCCCGCCGCCGCCGCCGCCACCTGCCCCGGCCGTCGTACCGACCGCCGACACGTCGATCACGACGTTCGCGCCGATGTTCACGTCATCGCCCACCTGCAACGACAGCGGACGGCTGCCGATCACCTGGATCTGCGTGCCCGACGGAATGTCGAGATCGCCGAGCACCGCGAAACGCGCCATGCCGTCGACCACGGTCGCGATGAACGCGCTGCCGAACAGCGTGACGTCGCTGCCGTCGTCGCCGACGACGGTCAGCGTGTCGGTGTTGAACGTGACCAGCCCGCCGCCGGTACCCGGGTTGGTCGTCGGCAGCACCACGTCGCCGAACAGGTCGAGCCCCTCCACGATCTGCGCCGTATTGCCGCCGCGCACGAAGTACGTGACGTCGTCGGAGCGGACCGAAGATTCCGGCCATGTGACCAGCACTTCATACGCGCCGGGCTGCAGATCGCCGAAAGTCCATACCGCGGCGTTGTCCGCATCGACGCCGGACGTGAAGCGATAGTCGTCCTCGAAGGTGTCGGTCGGGTTCCGGTTCCCGGTCCAGCCCGGCGCCTGGAACACCGGCGTGGGTTCGACGGTACCGACGGTGCCGACATCGCCATCGTCGAGCACACGTTCACCGGCGAGATCCTCGATGTTGCGGATCGCGTTGTTGTCCAGACGCAGCACTTCCAGATGATCGAAACCGGTGAAGGCCTGCACATCGTCGATGGCGTGATTGCGCAGCGACAGCACACGCAGCTCGGTCTGCGCCGCCAGGGCCTGGGCATCGTCGATGGGCAGTGCGGTGCTTTCGGGCAGCAGCACTTCGGCCGGAATCACCTGCTTCGGTCCGTTGACCGGATCGTAGGCGAGCTGGATGCCGGCACTGCCGGTGCGGTTGAAGTAGTCGAGACGGATGTCGTGCCAACCCGCCGTCAACGTGCGGGTGCCCGACGCCTCGGTCATCTGCGTCTTGACGCCGTCGTTGTTCACCACCAGTTGGCCGTCGATGAACAGCTTGCTGCCGTCGTCGGACGTGACATGGAACGTGACCGGACCGGCTTCACCGATCCAGATCTTGCCGCTCCAGCGGCCGAAGAACAGGTCGCTCGCGACACCGGCGGCGAAGTTGCCGAAGGTCGGTGCCTTGTCGACGTTGGATTCGACCCCGGTCGCGGTGGCGTTGCCGTTGGTGTAGTGCTGGAACGGGAAGCCGAAGATGGTGCCGCTGGCACTCAGTTCGTCCACCGACAGGATGTCGCCGTTCGATCCGATGAATGCCGCACTCTCGTTCCAGTACCGCGCGGTCAGCCCGCGTGCACCGTAGAAATCGAGCGACAGGAACTCCAGGCCGCGATCGCCGCCGGTGGCTACCGGCCAGCGCAGATTGGCGAACTCGACCAGATCGTTGGTGACGTTGCCGTCGAAAGACAGACTCACCAGCGTGTCGAACAGCTTCACCGGCCGCAATTCGTTGGCCACGAGCGGATCCAGATTCTGGATCAGCGGATTGAAATCCAGCGCCAGATGTTCGAGATCGAGCAGACCGACCCGGTAGCTGACCGCATCACGGTAGACGCCGACG
>JAHCKV010000031.1 GCA_026125595.1 Burkholderiales bacterium
CCCATCAGTCAACCGGACGCGCTACGTGAGCTGGCTAGTTGCATCCGCTCTAATCGGAGATAGGGATGGCGAAGATTGATCTGTCGGACGATTCCTTGTTCGGGAACGAGGCAGCCGAGGACGAACTTGAGAACATCTTTGCCACGTACGCCGTCGAACGCCAGGAGGTCAGAAACTTTCTGGACGCCGACCGAACTATCGCCACCACCCGCGCATACAAGGGCGAAGGCAAGTCTGCCCTGCTGCGGCTAGTTGGTCTCCAGCTTCGCAACCAGACGCTTCAGCCGCTCATCATCAGCACCACCGGCGCGGCCGTAGCGCCGGAGATTGATGTCGCCGATTCGGATCGCTGGGTACGTGGCTGGAAAGCCAGCCTCCTTCGTCTGGCAGCACGAGAGATTGGCGCGACCATCTCCGTAGCGTTTACTGACGACGCCATCTCTCTGGTCGAAGAGGCTGAAGCAAACGGTTTCCGATCGCGGTCATTCGTATCAAGTGTCGTAGACCGCTTGAAGTCCTCAGCGGTGCCTGTCGAGAGGTCTCGGACTGTGGTCGTGAATCCAGAGCCGTTGCTAAGGCGCTGGAGCCAGCATGGGGCACCCGTATGGTTCTTCGTCGATGACATCGACCAGAACTTCGAAAACACTCCCATCTATCGTGTGCGTATTGCGGCCTTCTTTGTCGCGGTACGGCAAATCGTCAATCAGATCCCTGAGTTTCGGTTTCGGTTAGCGATTCGCCCAAATGTGTGGGCAATCATAAAGCGCGAGTTCGAGGCTTTGTCCCACGTAGAGCAGTACGTCGACGACCTTCAATGGTCTTTAAACGACTTCTACCAGCTCTTGGCTAAGCGTATTGAAGGATATCTGCGACGGACGAACCAATGGGACGATGTTCAGCGAACGGCTTCCAAGGACGTCGCAGTTCGCAACAAACAGCTGATCGGTATGGTCTTCGATGACCCCATGCCCTGGGGGAAAGAGAGAGACAGACCGCCAGCGGTGATCCTTTACACCCTCTCTCGGCACCGTCCCCGCTGGCTGATTGAGCTATCCAAGCATGCTGCCGCCTCTGCGGCAGGCGCTAAACGTTTGAGGATCAATTTTGATGATATCAACAATGAGCTTGACTCATTCGGTCGGCGAAGAATCGAAGACACTGTGGCCGAGTTCAAGTCGCAGTGCCCGGAGATAGAGGAGCTTCTCGCCGCTTTTGTTGGTCAGCCGGAGTGGTTTTCAACTGCCGACTTGATGTCAACCTTGAGCAATCGCATCCTGCAAGGAGTCCATCCTAGAATTGCCGGCGTTCTCGGCGTTCCATCAGCCAAGGAGGTCGCACATTTCCTCTTCCAGATCGGGTTCCTCACAGCGAGGAAGGATCTTCCTGGAGGGGACTACCAGCACATCGCGTTCTCGGAGAATCCATCCCTCCTGCGCACTCGGACGAACGTTGACCAAGGCTACAGTTGGGAGATTCATCCCGTGTTTCGCCAACCGCTCAAGCTCAAGAACGTGGATGAGCGCCGGTGAAGAGCCAGCTAACTTCGGCGTGCAGGGGACGCAGGCAAGTGGCGCCGCGCTTGCTTGCCTGCGCCCCTGATGCCGGCCGCTAGACTTCGCATGAACCGTGCTGTCCTAACCATCGCACTCGATATCGTGATAGGTATCGGCACGACAGGAGTGTTTGTGTTGGTTTACGGCACCGCTTTGGGTTCTATGTGGCCCCACATCTTTGGGGCTGAATGGCCGGCGCTCGGCGCAGACCCGGCCGGCTCGCTGATACGGGCTCGAGCTATCGATGCCATGCTTGGTGCCGCATTTGGCGCGTTCCTGGCGATAGCTGCTCACCGAGGCTGGCTGCGAAAGCCACGCGCTGGTTTCCTCGGTCTGGCGGCGGGCGTCCTGCTTTACGCTGTCCTCGACGGTCACGGTTCCCAGAGTGTTGCCTCAGCGATGTTGGAGACGCCTCTTCCGTGGGCGGTCGCAGCGCTAATCGCCGCGCATTCGGCACTCGGCCGAGGGCCGAAAGGAATGCACCACGAGGTCTAACAAGTCGTTGCACCCGACGCGCTACGGCAAGGCACGCTGGCTTCCGCGCCGGTTACCTCTACGTTAGACATCACCAATCATCGACGGGCGATGTCCGGTACAGCCTCATTGAGAGCAATCAAGCTCCTGCACACCGCAGTCTGGGCCTTCTTTGTCAGCTGCATCTTGTACGCGCCCTTTGCCGCGCAGCGCGGACACCTCGGTGTGGCAGCAATCCTCCTTGCCTTGGTTGCCGTGGAGTCCGTAGTCCTGGCGCTCAATCGGTGGACGTGCCCATTGACCCCGATAGCCGCCAGGCACACGACCGATCGTGCTCCAAACTTCGACATCTACCTGCCGCTCTGGTTGGCCAGGTACAACAAGGAGATCTTCGCGCCTTTGTACCTGCTCAGCATCGCGTACACACTATGCCTATGGTGGTGGCCGCCGCCTCCGCAGTAGGCAAGTGGCAAGAAGCCATCGGACGTACCTATCGTCAAGCTGCGCAACTGCTGCCCAATTTACGTTAGCACTCCCTCCGCCCGGACGGTGCGACTCTGGCCCACCTATCGGACTGAAGAGGCTGTTTCGGTCGTAGTCGTCGTACTCTGCTTGCACGTAGTTGACGGCGTAACACCCGAAGCCGCGTTCGCGATCAACAATGAACTGAATGCTCTTGGTCCGAACGGCTGGTGGTTCTTGAATCCGGGGACCTTTGTGGTGGTCAACGTAGCCACGCCTGAGGGTCGCAGTTGCGCCACGCGGTGCCGGTTAGTCTTCGATCGCCTCAAGCACTCTCATGCGTGCCTATTCAACGCCGGGTTGGGAGAATCCGAAGGGACGGTCACTGCATTGCGGGACAAGGAGCACCGCTTCCTCAAGATTCCTGCTGGTGCCCCCATGAGCCTGTGTATGACTCGTGCCCATGAAGCAACGCGCTAACCAGCCCGTCAACACGGACGCCCGGACAGCGGCGCTTCGCTTGCTGCCCGGGCGCCGGTTACGGGCATTTCGTCAGAGGGCAGTGAAGTGGTGGTGCCACCCGGCCAAGTCCTAAGGGAAGCACGCGCTGCGGCGAAGGCGGGCGACCATGCCCTCGCCTTGTCGCGCTACGAGCGCTTCTTCGATCGTGCCTTGCTGGATCAGGGCGAGGACAACAACTACTACGGCGTACGGCTGTCCTACTGCCTGGATGAATGGGTACGCCTCGGCGAGCGCTTCCCGGCTGCTAGGGAGCGACTTGAGGCCAAAGCGCTTGAGGCATTGGCCGCCTTTGAAGGCACCTCCGACTCCGAGAAGTTTCAGGACTTCCAGTCGATCAGAGACCACTTGGGGCTGAAGGACTCAGTGCTTTCGAAGTTTATGGAGTATCACGAGTCCAGGCCTGAACTTGCTGAGGCAGCACTGAGATTCATGTGGAATCGCCTAGTAGAGGCTAAACGATGGGGTATATGCGCCGCTTATCTCAAAGATCACGAAACAAAGTACGAGCGGGCTCTCAACAAATTCGATGAGACGATGAAGATCTGCTTGGCAGATTCATCACGAGGCGGCGAAGACTTCGCTAGACGGATTAAAGGGCGGTACGTGCGTGATGTCGGTAACCTTCTGGACGCTTTGAAGAACACCGGCAAAGTAGATGCTGCGGCCCAGCTCGAAGCGGCGGTCGCAGCAGACATGAAGTCACGCGGATACCCCGAGCTTGTTTCACAGGTTGGCGAGCGTGCTGCCCCCTAACACCTTGTTGGAGCAGACGCGTGGACGATAAAGTGTCAAGCACATACGCTGGCGTGCGCGCCGCTCGACTCAACCGTTCAGGCTGTTGAAAAGCCCACTGAGAGACTGTGCGGAGGGCCATTTCTAGAGAATCTCAACTCGGTGCCCCTCTGGTGATGGCGCTTCTGATATAACAAAAAGAGAACTGCGGATCTTTTTTCAACAGCCCGTTACACCTCAGAAGTCAACCACTTGTCGACCTCATGTCCCGCGAACATCAAGTCGTGACGCCAGTAACACTGCCTCCAGAGTCCACGATTGCGCGTGCTTACGAATCCACGCACCTCGCGGACGCCTACTCGGTTGACCTTCCCGCAGGCGCGTCTACAGATCCGGAACAGTTAGCGCGGTTCATCTTCTCGCAGCAGCCGGCCTGGATCAATGGCCTCATGACAGTCCGCGACTCCCTTGTCGCCGCCTTCGGCATCAAGACAGCCAAACACCTCGCCTCACTCGGCGCGGAAGACAGAACAGGTCGGGTTGGCATCTTCAAGATCTACAGCAGGAGCAAGACCGAGATCGTGCTCGGGGAAGACGACAAGCACCTGGACTTCAGGCTCTCGGTCTTTTGCGCCAATCGGGCAGCGTTGCCAGGTAGATCCCGCCTGGTCCTCTCAACCGTTGTCCACTGCCACAACCGCTTGGGTCGCATGTACATTCTTCTCATCGCGCCGTTTCATCGATTGGTCGTCCAGTCCAGTCTCCGCCGGGCCGCAAGCATTGGTTGGCCGCCGGCAATGGCGGCCCCGGCAAAAGCGGTCACGCATGCATCGCAAACTGAGGTCTAGCCCCTCGGTTAAGCGGAGCGCCGCCGGCAGAGCGCCTGCTTACCTCGAACGTTGACGCTGTAGAAAAGGCCGTCTTTCCCGCTTGCCGGTGGCATGTCGTCTGGGCATGATCGTGGCAACATCGTAGCTGCGGGGGTGGAGACGATGGCGCGGTGTCGGGCGGTGGACTTCGCCGCGCAGACCCTGCCGGGCACGTTCTAGCACGCGTCGACCAAGCTCGATGACTTCGTTCCGTCCGATCACCCGCTGCGTGATATTGCTCCCCCGGTGAATCCGGCGCTGCTGGGCTTGAACGATCTGTTCGGGCGGATCCACTCCGATCGGAGTCGCGCGAGCATCCCACCCAAGGAGCTCATGCGTGCCTTGCTGTTGCGGGCGTTGCCCCTCGATTTGCAGCGAACGGCAGCTCTGCGAGCAGTTGCGCAATAGCCCGCTGTTCCGCTGGTTCGTGGGCAGGGCGATCGATGATCCGGTCTGGGATCACTCGGCGTTATCGAGCGGTCGACGGCCTTGACGATGCTCGATGCGGTGCCGAAGGGCCGTTTCTCCACACGTGGTGCCGACAAGGCCCATGACACACGGGACTTCATGAAAGGCTGTCGAGCGCGCAGTATGGTGCCGCAGGCCGGTGGCGCGATGAAGGACGCGTGATGGGGATGGGTGCCTCCGGCGCCATCGGGAACGAAATACCGACGCGAACGGATGCGGCTGAATCAGCCCACACCGGGTGCCAAGGGCAAAAGATGTTCGAATCCGGGCGAATCTCGACAGCCTGTCGGGGCCCGAAACGGTAGCGGGAGGGTAGATGGAAGCTGACCGCAGTTCGATAGCACGTGCATTTCGCGAGACGCGCGACCGCTGGCCATTGATGACAGCCTACGAGCGCTTCGAGCAAGTCGTCGCCCTTGCGCTCAGTTTCATCGTCGCAGTGGTTATCGTGATCGCGCTAATCCAACTCGTCATCCGCGTGCTGCCGCTATTGATCGGCGGTGCCGTGGACATCTTGGGTCATGAGGTGTTCCAGACGCTGTTTGGCATGATCATGACACTCCTGATCGCAATGGAGTTCAAGCACTCGATCATCCGCGCCGCACTGCGACAAGAGAGCATCGTTCAAGTCAAGACCGTCATTCTGATCGCTCTACTCGCGCTCAGCCGAAAGTTCATCATTCTTGACATCAAGGCCACCGATGCTGCAACCATCGCGGCTCTTGCTGGTGCTACCCTGGTGCTCGGAATCGTGTACTGGCTGTTGCGGGAACGTGACGATCAGTCGCCGGCTTCAGCACCGCATCACGATGTACCGCCACGGTAGCGACAGATAGGCCCTATCCCGCGCATCGAGCCGAGCGCGCAAACAGCAGTCCTTGGCCGCTGTTTGCGCGCCGGTCATGCGCATCGTTGATCTCCAGCATGAGAAGCACATTGATTGAGCCGACCACCACCGTCCCCGCCATCGTAAGCCGGGTGGCTGGCGGTGGAGCGTTGCAGTTGGTTTGGACGAACGAACGAGGCGGGATGACATTCCGAACCGGCAATCGGTTCATCAAGTGGAATCCGCATTCGACTCGGCTTGATCTCGAAGCCGAGCGCCTAAGGCTTGAATGGGCCGTACGGTGGCACCCCGTCCCGAAGGTTCTTGCCTGGGGAACAGACGATGAAGCGCAGTGGTTGGTGACCTCTGCGCTGCCGGGTGAAGGGGCAGTCACTGAAGCGTGGAAGGCCAGGCCGCGTGATGCGGCTCGGGCAATCGGTCGAGGGCTTCGCATCCTGCACGACGCGCTTCCGGTCGCCGCGTGCCCCTTCGACTGGTCGATCGAGACTCGTACCCAGAGGCGTGTAACGGCTGAATCTCTTGGCGCACCGCTGGTCGATCGTCTCGTCGTGTGCCATGGCGATGCATGCTCGCCGAACACGATCATTGCACCGGACGGCAGTTTCGCTGGGCATGTCGATCTCGGCTCACTTGGGGTCGCCGATCGCTGGGCTGACCTCGCCGTCGCGAGTATGAATCTTGACTACAACTTCGACGGTAGTTGGGAGAGCGAATTGTTTTCGGCGTACGGCATCGCGCGGGACGAAGGGCGCATCGAGTTCTATCGCTACCTCTGGGAGAACGAAGACCAGATCGGCGTTCCGCAAGATTCAGAACAGTTGCCCAACAAGGGCATGCAAGCGACGCGCGGATGATCGTCGGCGTTGACGCTGTAGAGGAACCCTTCTTTCCCGCTTGCCGGTGGCATGTCGTCTGGGCATGATCCTGGCAACGTCGTAGCTGTGAGAGGTGGTCGAGGTGATTGCCCCGGTGGTGAACCCGAGCACCACGCGGGTGGCGGATGCGGGGTATCACAGCGCGAAGAACCTGTAGCAGCTGGAAGCCCCGGGGCATCGACGCGTTCATCGCCGACAACCCGTACCGGCAGCGCGACCCGCGTCACCGAAGCCAGGGCCGGCACCAGGCGAAGCCGGATCCGCTTGGGGACAAGCGCCCGGCGGACGACGGGGCAGTTCGTCGCGTATTTCGAACGGAGGACACTCTGGGACTCCTGACCTTCAGTACCAACGTCACGCTGGACGGCTGCGTCGACCACCGGGAAGGAATCGCCGATGACGAGACCCACGCCTTCTTCACCCGCCTCATGGACGAGGGCGGGGCGATGCTGTGGGGCCGCGTCACCTACGAGATGATGGAGAACTACTGGCCGGCGATCGCTCGTGGCGAAGCGGAGGCACCGCCGGCGATGCGCGAGTGGGCGGTCAAGCTGGAGGCCAAGCCGAAGTACGTGGTGTCCTCGACGCGAACGAACTTTCCCTGGACCAACAGCCACCCCATCGCCGGCGACCTTCGCACGGGCATACAGAAGCTCAAGGACGCGACCCCGAGCGGCGTGCTCCTGGGTAGCGGCAAGCTCGCGACCGCGCTGGACCGGCTCGATCTGATCGACGAGTACAAGTTGCTCGTCCACCCCAGGATCGCCGGCCACGGTCCGACCCTGTACGAGCGCGGGCTGCCCAGCACGCGACGGCTCGAGTTGATCTCGGCGAAGCCGCTCCGCAACGGCGCGGTCGCCCTGCATTACCGGCGCGTGCGTTGACTCGGCGGTGGATCATCTCGCCTGAGAATGCGCTGCATTCGGACAGGCAGTCCTTTTCGGAAGCACAGAAATGACAACACGTTGCTGCGTTCCCAGCTGATTTCCGAAACCACCGGCGCACCAGGCCGCGATCTTCGTCGGCCGACGCGAAGCCGCCCAAGAATCCGCGACCGTGGAGAAGATGTTCAGCAACATCGGGCACAACAAGGGGCTCGACCGATTCACCGTGCGCGGCAGGGAGAAGGTCGACGGGCAGTGGAAACCGATGTGTCGAGTGCACAACATCGAGAAGCTGGCCCACCACGGATACGGCAGATGACCGAGAAGCGGAAAACGCCGAGCAGGGACACTGGAAGAAGGACGCTGAGCAACCACCACGGCAATCCGGCGAGAACACCAACCGCGATGACGAACACCACCGTCACCACCACCTGAAAGGGAGATCCCCTATGTTCGACAGCATGCCGATCCAGATTGCAGTTTTTCGACGGCGTCGTTAGGCGCCAACGGAACCGTCCTCGGCCAGCGAAGAGTAGACTTGGTCCTCCTGGTGTCGCAGGAGCGCCCAATGAAGTCCCCACGTATTGTCTCAGACCCCGAAGTCCTCGGCGGAACACCTGTGTTCCTCGGAACACGCGTTCCTGTTCGTGTGCTGTTTGAGCACCTCGAAGCCGGGGATTCGCTGGAGGTCTTCCTGGAAGACTTTCCTTCTGTCAGCCGTGATCTTGCCGTGCAAGTCCTGGAAGATGCAAAGAAGGCACTCGAGGTAGATGCGCATCCTGCTGGATGAGTCGGTCCCATACCGACTCGGGCGCTTTCTTGTCGGTCACTCGGTCAGTAGCGTTCAGCGCGAAGGTTGGGCAAGCACGAAGAACGGCAAGCTGCTGGCACTTGCGGCAAGTGGCTTTGATGTCCTCCTCACAGCAGACAAGGGCATGGAGTACCAGCAGAACCAGGACGCGTTGCCCATGTCCGTCTTGGTTGTCCGAGCCCACAGCAACCGGCTTGAAGCGATGGCTCAACTCGTACCCGAGATCCTCGCGGCGTTGCAGAACATGCCTCCGCGCTCGTTCGCAAAGGTTGGCGCCTAGCCCCTCGTACATGGACTCCCCCCATCTGAGAACAGACTGATCGATGGAAGTGGCCTTGGGGGAAGAGCCTGCGGTCGACTATCCGGCACCTCCTCCAGACAGGGAGCTTCGATGACCGACACCCATCTCGGCGGCTGTGCTTGCGGCGCCGTTCGATATCGAGTCCACGGCAAGCCGGTCGTCGGCACGGTATGCCATTGCCGGTTCTGCCAGAAGCGGCTCGCCAGCGCGTTTGCCGTGCTGGCCTCATTCAACGAGGCCGCTGTCGAGGTTCTCCAAGGCGAGACGACGGAAGTGGAGCACCGCTCGGACGAGAGTGGTCGATGGCTACGAATGAGTTTCTGTCCGAAGTGCGGCACCACGATCTCGCACACCTCCGAACACCGCCCCGGCATGCGGACGATCGCGGCCGGCACCTTCGACGAGCCGGGCTGGTTCAACATCGATCGGCACATCTGGATTCAATCGAAGCTGCCGTGGGTCGCCATTCCGGAGAACGTGGCGACGTACGTGCAAAGCTTCGTAGCGCCGCCACCATGGGAGCCCTCTTCCACGATCGTCTGATCGCCAGTCTCGACATAGACGCCCGTGCCGAAGCCGCTCGGGATGAACTGGCCGACGAACGCGAGCGGGCGCTTGAAGCCGGCGTTGCGGCCGCCGTGCCGCTCGACGTTGCCATCGCAAGGCTTGAAGCCCGCTTTCCTGGTTGAAGGTCGTTCTTCATCGAGCAGCCGAACAAGACCTCCAAGAAGCTGCCACTTTCTGCGAACGCGAAGGCACGCCCCTGGTAGCAGCCCGCTTCGTTGCCGAGTTCAGGCGGCTCGCAACGTTGCTCCTTGAACATCCGCGGATCGGCCCGCTGGTGATGTGGGGTACATTCGCCCACCGGGACCTGGCAACCTGCTGCCATCGCCCGCCGGGGTGGAGTGTGCAGCGGCGAGAGGCAGGCGCATGGGTCCTGCAATCGGAGGGGTGGATGGCTATCGACGTTCTCGACGAACTGGCACGGCTGATCGAGCGCGAGCGCGAGGCGCTGCTCGCCCGATGGCGCGTGCAGGTTCGGGCGCTTCCTGCGGCTCGGAATCTCGACGTGCCGACGCTGAACGACCATATTCCGCAGCTTCTGACCGAACTGGCCACGGCGCTGCGCGCCGGCTCGGACGAAACGATCGCTCAAGCCCTGCTCGACGGCAGTCCGCCCGCCCACGGCCTGCAGCGAGTGCGAGACGCGTTCGACATCGAAGAGGTCGTGGCCGAGTACAACATCCTGCGCGGCTGCATCCACGATCTGGCCGAGCAGAACGGCTTGAGTCTGCAGGGTCGGCCGTTCCATGTTCTGAACCGGGTCCTGGACGGCGCCATCGGATCCGCCGTACAGGCGTTCGCCACCCACAAGGCGTTGGAGGTCCAGCAACGGCGGGAAGAGTACTTGGCGTTCGTGGCCCACGACCTGCGAACCCCACTGAATGCCATCTCGCTGTCCGCGAGGGTGCTCGAGATGCTGCTCGCCCGCGACGGCACCGAAACGCTCCAGATGACGCAAATGTTGAAGGCGCTCAACCGAAACGTGAAACACGTGGAGGCACTGGTCGGCAAGGTCCTCGAGGAGAACACGAATCTCGAGACCGAGGTCGGCGTCAAACTGGAGTGCCGCGAGTTCGATCTGTGGCCGCTCGTGGAAGCCCTCGTTCACGACCTGCACCCGGTCGCCGGGACGAGCACCACGCGCCTGACCAACACCGTGCCGGAAGATTTCGTCGTCTTTGCCGATGCCGGGCTGGTGAAACGGATTTTTCAGAACCTGATCGCCAACGCGATTACCTATACGCCGGGCGGGGAAGTCATCATCGGTGCGCGGCAGACCGACGGGACGCGAGACGTCGAGTGTTTCGTCCGCGACAACGGGCGGGGTATCGCGCCGGATCGATGCCAATCCGTGTTCGACAAGCACGAGACCGACCCCGACAAGGATGGCGGTTTGGGGCTGGGCCTCGCCGTCGTGAAGACATTCGTCGAAGCACACGGCGGCGTCGTGAGCGTCGAGAGTGCGGTGGGCGTCGGCTCGACATTCCGGTTCACGCTTCCCGAACGGCGGAACTCGATCGGCTCTGCATCATCACCACGATGAAATCGCAAGAGCGTGAATCTCGAAAAGGGAACAAGCGCGAAAGCAGCGCAGCCGAAACGGCCGCCGACATGGGCATCGACCTTCTGACGGAAGAGCAGTACCGCGAGCGGCAAACGTTCGGCGACTCTGGATGAACGTGCGAGCTTCGCCTTCGACGGGCGTCGGTCTCTTCCAACAGGAGGGCACGATGGGCATCCATCTCGATCACATCATGATTCCATGCCGGAACAAGCTGGCGTCAGCCCGGCTCTTGGCCGAGTTGCTGGGCGTTCCGTGGTCGACGGCCGGCGTGGGGCCATTTGCACCCGTGTACGTGAACGACGGTCTTACCTTCGATTTCGACGAATGGCCCGAGCCCATTCCGATGATTCACTACTGTTTCCGAGTCGACCCGGCCGACTTCGACGCTGTTCTCGAACGACTGAAGGTTGCCGGCATACCGTACCGGAGCAACGTTCACGGGCCGGTGGATTTCCAGATCGATACGCAGCATGGCGGCCGCATCGTGTACTGGAACGAACCCGACGGTCATCAATGGGAGATGCTGACGGTCAGCTACGCGCGTCGGGCATAGTCCGAGTGGCCTGGAGACCGTGTCACTCGACGATCCCGCCGATGCCACGTGCCGCAGCTGTTCGCTGCGCTGCGATGTATCGCCGAACGTTCGGACGCGGCCGGTCCCCTGCCGGAATGTACGACGTAGCGCCGAGTCACGATTCGCGATGAATGGAGATCACATCGGCAGTCGCCGGATCTCTCCGCCGTACGTGCGTACAGTCTTTTCCATGCGCGCACTGCAAGATCAACAACGAGGAGAACTTCGATGCCCGTTCAGTTCGTCAACCCCGAAGGAATCACCAAGCCCACTTCCTACTCGCAAGTCGCCATCGCGACCGGAACGAAAATCATCTTCATATCCGGCCAGGTCGCTCTGGATGAGGATGGAAATCTCGTCGGCAAGGGCGACCTGTCGCGTCAAACGGAGCAGGCCTATCTGAACATTGCGGCGGCGCTCGCGGGCGTCGGGGCTTCCTTCGACGATGTGGCCAAGGTGACGATCTACGTCGTCGGCTGGACACCGGACAAGATGGAGCCACTCGTGGCCGGGGCAATGCGCGCGGTCGAGAAGATCGGTTTCGATCCCCGCAAGGCCATGACGCTCGTCGGCGTGGCGACACTCGCGTCCCCCGATCTTCTGATCGAGGTCGAGGTCACGGCAGTGTTGCCGTAAAGCCGTCCGATGGCCTGCCAATCTTCGGTACATTCACAGGCTACGCATACGTCATGTCTGCGGTCTTGCCGAGCATCCGGATATTCGCCGCGCAGCCATCTCGCCAACCGACACCCATAGCCCAGATGATCTACGCGACTTTCTGGCGACGACTCGCCGCCATCACAGTTGATTTCGTCGTCTTTTTGCCCGCTCTCTTCGCGCTGACCCTGAGCGAGTCGTACTCTAAGGCGGCAGCGGTGGCCTTGGCGCGATCGGATCGTTCGCCGCGTTGATGGCCATTGCCGACTCCGACTACTACGGCGTCGGATGGATGCGGCGCGCCGAGAATCTCGGCGCTCTCGAGCCACCGTGGCTAGGGTGGAGCTCACCCGCGCAGGCGATCTGGATAGGGACCGGGGCGGTCGTCGTGCTGCTCAACCGTCGTCGCCGATCTGTGCACGACTTCATTGCCGACACGGTCGTGATATCCACGAAGAGCAGGAGCGGCACCCCGGGTAGCGTCACCTAGCCAGATGCTGTCGGCACCAGTTCTGAACTGATCCGCTTTGCCGGTTGAATCGGGACCCGGGTTCTGGGCTCGATCAGGGGATAGTCGGGTGTGAACAGATGCACGTGTTCTTCGTACTTTTCGAAGATCTGATTCGCCCCCGCTACCTCGTCAGTCGATCTCCGCCCGCCGAGAGCAGCGAAGAGTCGGGAACTCATGGGTAAGCTCGAGTAGGGATGACCCGCTCGACTACAAGGCGGAGCGCTCTCGGACGTGACCTTCTCGTCGACACGAGCGTCTGGTTGTTGGCACTGCGGAGGGCCTCTACCTCCATTGGGGTATGGCCTCACTGCCGACTTCGCGTGACCATTCCGCGGGCCCGTGCGTGGGTACCGTGAGGATTGCGTGTGAACACCGTTGTCATCCTGCTATCGGCGTTCGTCATATCCGTCTTCGGGTTGTTCGTGTTCATCTGGACGCAGCGGCGCGGGTTGCTGGATCCCAGCCCCCGGGCTGCCGAGGTGATCTTCGCGCCGGGCGAGATCGGTGTTGTCGAAGATCCGGCGGGAACCCGCGAGACCGTGGCCAAGCTGCAGGCGGCCAACCCGTCGATCATCGGCTCCGGCCATGCGGAAGAATTGGCTGAACGCGCGCGGGCCGATGCTTCGACCGCCCCGCTGGTCTTCTTCTTCCTGTGCTGCGCTTTCGCGTGGCTGCTGGTCGCATCGGCCGCGGGGCTGGTGGCATCGATCAAGCTGCACGAACCCGACTGGCTGATCGGGCAGGCCTGGCTGACCTTCGGCCGCATCCGCACCATCCATCTCAACGCCGTTGCCTATGGCTGGGCGCCGATGGCCGGACTGGGCGTGGCGCTCTTCGTGATTCCGCGGCTGCTCAAGACGCCGCTGGTCGGAGCCCGCTACGCGTTCCTGGGCGCGGCGCTGTGGAACGCAGCGCTGATTGCCGGGCTCGGCGCCATCGCAGTCGGCCTGGGCGACGGACTGGAATGGCTGGAGATCCCATGGCAGGTGGATATTCTGTTCGTGGCTGGCGGGGCGCTGGTGGGTGTTCCGCTGGTGCTCACGCTGCTCCAGCGCAAGGTCGACCATCTGTATGTGTCGGTCTGGTACATGGGCTGCGCACTGTTCTGGTTTCCCGTGCTGTTTCTCGTGGCCAACATCCCGGGTCTGCACAGAGGCGTCCAGGAAGCCGCCATGAACTGGTGGTTCGCCCACAACGTGCTGGGCCTCTTCTACACGCCGCTGGCATTGGCGTCGGTCTACTACTTCCTGCCCAAGATCATTGGTCGCCCGGTGCAGAGCTACAACCTTTCGTTGCTGGGCTTCTGGGGCCTTGCGTTCTTCTATGGCCAGGTGGGCGGCCACCATCTGGTCGGCGGGCCCGTGCCGGGCTGGATGATCACGCTGTCGATCGTGCAGAGCATGATGATGATCATCCCCGTCGTCGCATTCACCGTGAACATGCATGGCACGCTCGAGGGGCGGCTGTCCGCGCTGCGCTACTCGCCCACGTTGCGTTTCATCGGCTTCGGCGGGTTGATGTACACGGTCAGTTCGATCCAGGGCGCCGTCGAGGCGCTGCGCACTCTCAATGTGGTGGTGCACTTCACGCACCATACGGTGGGCCACGCGCACCTGGGCATGTACGGCTTCGTGACGATGGTGTTCTTCGGCGCGATCTATTTCGTCGTACCGCGCGTGTCGGGCCGTGAATGGCCGTCGCC
The DNA here is from genome assembly GCA_026125595.1 of Burkholderiales bacterium. Classification (GTDB taxonomy): domain Bacteria; phylum Pseudomonadota; class Gammaproteobacteria; order Burkholderiales. The sequence goes on from JAHCKV010000031.1 coordinate 14,371, forward strand.
GTTGTTGATCGGCGCCCATTTCTGGCTCGCCGCCATCGGCATCACCATCTACTTCATCAGTCTCAGCTACGGCGGCTGGCTGCAGGGCGTGGCCATGCTCGACGCTTCGCGACCCTTCATGGAGTCCGTCACGCTGATGCTGCCCTACCTGAAGGCGCGGAGCATCGGCGGCGCGTTGATGGTGCTGGGTCATCTGGTGTTCGTTCTCCACTTCGTGCTCCTGCTGACCACCAAGCCATCCGGGCGCAATCAACCGACATTGCTGCAGGCCATCTGAACCGCGAGGCCATCGATGCACGACGAAACCCGATTGCTGGCAGGCGGAATGGTGATGCTGGCCATCGCGACCGGTGCCCTCGTGGTCGTCCCGTACATGACCGTACGCGACGTTCCACCCATCGAAGGGCTGAAGCCCTATACGAACGAACAGCTGCGGGGCCGTCGGCAGTACATCGCCAACGGCTGTGTCTATTGCCATTCGCAGCAGCCGCGTAGCCGCAACTTCGCGCCGGACTTCGAACGCGGCTGGGGCCGGGCCAGCGTGGCGGGCGACTACGCATACGACACGCCTCACCTGTTGGGCACCATGCGCACCGGACCCGATCTGCTGAACATCGGTGCCCGCCAACCCAGCGAACAATGGCACCTGGGCCACTTGTATCAGCCCCGGGCCTACGTGCCGGGCAGCGTGATGCCCGGCTATCCCTATCTGTTCGAACTCAAGGACAAGGCCGACACCGGCGACGTCGAAGTGCACCTGCCACCGGGCTTCGCGCCCGCCGGCAAGCGCGTGATCGCCCTGCGGGAGGCGCGAGACCTGGTCGCGTACCTCAAGGCGCTGGATCGCACCTACCCGGTGATCCCGGCGCCGAAGGCCGTGCGCACCGTCAGAACGCCGGAGGATCCATCGTGAACGAACCGGACATCCTGCCGCAGCAAGAACGCGAGAACCCCGATCCCTACGAGGGCACGAATCCCGTGCCCCTGCATCTGATCGTGCTGACCGGCCTGCTGGTGGCGTTCGGCATTTTGTACATCGCCCAGGCCGACATCGATACACCCGGCAGTTGGGGCGACGGTCGATTGGCCGCGGAACTGTCCGGCAACCCGGCGTCGACTGTCGCCACTGCGGACGGCGCGGCCCTCTATGCGTCGCTGTGCGCCGCCTGTCACCAGTCTGGCGGCCAGGGACTGCCGGGCGTGTTCCCTCCGCTGGCCGGATCCGAGTGGGTGCTGGGCAACGAGACCACGGCGGCGGCGATCCTGCTGAACGGCATAGCCGGGCCGTTGACCGTCGGCGGAACCACGTACAACGGCGCCATGCCCAGCTTCAAGGAACAACTCGGCGACACCCAGATCGCCGCGGTGCTGAGCCACATCCGTTCGCAATGGGGCAACGGCGCCGCGGCCGTCACGGCCGAGACCATCGCCCGCGTCCGCGAGCAGCACAAGGATCGCACCACACCGTTTTCCGGCGACCAGGATCTG
>JAHCKV010000310.1 GCA_026125595.1 Burkholderiales bacterium
GCGACACCACCGTAGCGATCGTCGTCACCGGCGATGATGCTGGCCACGTGGGAGCCGTGACCGTTGCGGTCGGACGCGTCGCCGTCTTCATCCGCGAAGTCCCACTGGAACACGATCCGGTCGGCGACACCGTCGCCGTCGGCGTCCGGACCGAAGAACGCGTGGTCCACGTCGATGCCCGTATCGATGATCACGGTGCGCACGCCGGTGCCGTCGGCGGCCGTGTCGGCCCGCAGATCGGTGACGCCGGTCAACGTCAGCGCGTCCGTGATGGCCGTCGCGCCGAGGTCCACCAGGTCGCTGCCGGTGGCTTCGATTCCCACGCCCCACGATCCACCGCAGGCGCAGCTCGGCAGGCTCAATTCGAGCGCGGAAGCCGATGTGGTCATCGCCGCGATCGTGTTGATGCCGGCCGTGCCGCCCGGCGTCGTCTGCACCCAGCCGGTCTGCGCGACTTCGGCCACGCGATAGCTGCCCGGCGCCAGACCGTCGAAGCTGTAGCGGCCATCGGCGTCGGTGACGGTGCTGCGCTCGCCGAAATCGAGCACGCCGTTGGCATTGGCGTCGAGATAGACGGTCCAGCCCGCGAGGCCGGCTTCGCCGGTGTCCCGCGTGCCGTCGCCGTCCACGTCCTGGAACTTGACGCCCGTCAACGTGGCCGGCCGGTATGCGCCGAAATCGGCATTGGTCAGTTCTTCACCGTTGGCGATCGTGAAGTTCATCAGATCGTTCGCCGGTGTCGTGCCGATCCAGCCCGCCTGCCGCACGATGCCGAGCGTGTAGTCGCCGGCGGCCAGATCGGCAAAGCCGAACGTGCCATCCGCCGCGGTGATCGTCGACAGCTCGCCCGCGTCGAACTCGCCATCGGCATCGGCGTCGAGGAACAGCGTCCAACCCGCGAGACCGCCTTCGCCGGCATCGCGCACGCCATCGCCGTCGACGTCCTCGAAGCGCATGCCGGAGATGCTGCCCGGCACGCCCGGAATGGTGATCGTCGTGTCGGCCTCGCCCGGTGCGGCTTCGACGTTGCCGGCGTTGTCGCGGGCGACGCTGTAGAACGCATAGCTGCGCCCGCCGACGCCGTCGAACAGCGCCGAGGTCTCGACGATGTTCTCGCGCCAGACGGTCCACTCGCCGCCGTTCTCGGACACGTAGATCGTGAAATCGCGGATCGCGGAACCATCGGCATCGTCCTCGCCGATCCAGCTCACTTCGAACGCACCCTGTTCACCGATCGCCGGCAGCGCTTCCACATGGCTCGTCGGATCGCCGGCGTCCAGCGTGTTGAAGATCGGCGGCGTGTCGATGGGTTCTTCCGTGTCGAACACGATGCGGGCTTCCGCATCCACCACCGTGCCGGTCTCGACCGTGCGCTTCGCCTTGATCGCGTACGACACGAAGCCTTCGCCGCTGCCCACGTCGTCGTTGGTCGGCAGGAAGCCGGTCTGCGCATCCAGCGGCATCTCGCCGGTTTCCGGGTCGATGGTCGTGATCGTCCAGGTCGCGAGCCCGGTCGCCACGTTGATAGCCGCCGTCACGTCGACGAAGAAGCCGCGGCTCTCGGTCAGGTCCAGACGGCCGCTGTAGAACGCCTGATCGCCGGCCAGATCGATGCGCAGATCGCCGAACCCGAAGTCATCGACGCGGAACGTGCGCCAGTCGAGATCGTCGTCCAGCTGCTGCGTGATGATGACCTGCTGTGCAGGCGCCGCGGCGTCGGCCGCGTTCTCGAAGCGGATCGTGTACGGCAGCACCGCGTCGGCGACGATCCAGCGCTCCTCGCCGAAGCCCTCGGGCCCGAGGATGTCGTTGGGGTCGCGCGGCACGACGACGGGCGGATCGTAGTCGTCATCGTCGTCGTCATCATCATCGTCGTCGTCATCGTCTTCTTCGCATTCCTCGTCGCCTTCCTCGCACTCGCAGCAATCGTCGGGGACAGCCGGCAGCGGAATGCCTTCGGTCTGCAACGCGACATCGGAGCCCGTGCTGGCAGCAGCGGCTTCGAGCGCCAACATCGATTCCATCGACACGGACAGCAGATAGTCGAGGTCGGACGCTTCGCTCCACGCACCATCGGACCAGATCGAGAACTGCAGGCCGGCATCCGGCGTCGCCGAGGTCGCATCCCCTTGCGCCACCGACCACACCAGCAACGGCTTGCCGCCCAGCGTCGACAGTGCCGGCACGTCCAGCAGGCGGCCTTCGGTCACCAACGTGGCGGTGCCGAACGTATCGGTGTCCGCGTCGAACCGCGATGCGTACAGGCTGGCATCGGTCTGGTCGGCGACCGCACGGCTCCAGGCGGCCCAGACATCGCCGTCGGCGTCGCGCGACAGCGTCACCATCTGCTGCGTCCCCGCACCCGTCACGCCGAGCGCACTCGCTTCGGACCACGTTCCCGTGGCGGCATCCCAGCGCGCATAGACCAGTTCACCGCCACCGCCCAGCACCGCCTGAATTTCTTCGGTGGTACTGGCTGCGTCGAGACCCGAGGTGTCGAGACGGTTCCATACGACGACGGCATCGCCGTCCCCATCCATCGCCAGCGCGATGGACCGGTTGGTGTATCCCGCACTGCCGGCGACGGCACCCAGATCGATCCAGTTGCCGGCCGCATCGCGATGTCGCAACGTGATCGCTTCGTCGTCGGTCCACACGCCGTAGATGCCACCGTCGGCGTCGCGCGCCAGCACCGGCGCCCCTTCTTCCGACGTGTTGTGCGTGACGGTCGACTCCCCGGCCGTCGCGTAGTCGTTCAGCGTGCCGACGATCGGTTCGTCGACCACCGTCATCGAGAAGATCTGCGAATAGTCGCCCCACGTCTCGTTGTCCGCCAGCGTCGTCAGCGGTGCGTCGAGACTCAGCGGATTCGCGTCGCTGCCCGGCCACGTTCCGGTCCAGTCGATCATGACCTTCTTGCCGAGGATCTTGGCCTCGCCGCGCACCAGTGCCGAGAACGAGAAGGGTGGATCGTTGAAACCGAAGCCCTTCTCGTCCAGCTTGAAGTTGGCGTTGCCCAGCGCGCGGGCGACGAGCTTGACGCCGCCGATCCACGTGTTGAGTTCGCGCTCGAAGTTCACGCCGACGGACAGCCGGTAGTTGCCGGTCATGCGGTCCGGCCACAGATCGAACTGCGGACCGCCGTCCCACACCAGATTGCCGGTGGCCGACACCTCGGCCCGGCTCATGAAACCCACCGCCCCGAGGAACGGACCCGCCACGAAGCTGAAGCCCGGCACGATCAGGTTGAGCGGCAACAGCAGATAGTCGATCGGGAAATTGAGGGCACCCGAACCGGTGAAGCGCAACCGGCCACGCTCGAATTCGTAAACGCAATCGTCGTTCGCGACGAAACGCAGATCGCCGCCGACGCGGAACTCCACTTCGCCGAGCTTGCCGACCTTCAGTCGCACCGCACCGTTGGCGGCGAGAATCAGCGTGCAATCGATCTGCCCCGTGAAGTCCGCGCGCAACTGGGCTTCATAGGTCCCGCCGATCACCGGCACCGCCGGGAAGATCGTGACCTTGCCGATATCGATACCGATCCGCGCCCGGTGGATCCCGAGGGCTTCGAGTTCGGCATCGCTCTGGCTGGTCAGCCATTCGGCCATCGCCTGGATCTGCTCGACCAGCGTGGACACGAAAGCGGGGTCGACGACGTCGATCACCTGCTCGTACAGATCTGCATCGTCGTCGATGCCGGCGTCCTGACGCTTGCTGACGAACAGCGCGTCACCCGCGGCATTGACGGTGACTGCGAATGCGCCGTCATACACCGCGTTGTCGGTGGCCTGTTGCGGCTCGGTCCAGCGATATTCGCCGGTCAGCGTCCGCTCGCCGATCACGTAGAACACTTCGGACTCGTTGCCCTCGCCGGACAACCAGGCGACCAGCACGCCATCGCGTTCGTTGTCGATCAGCAGCGGATCGGTGACGATCTTCACGTCCCGCGCCGCTTCGGTGCCCGCGATCGGTGCCGCCTGCTTCCAGCCACTGCCGTCATTCACCGCATGCCAGATCTGGCCGTCCTTCTGCCAGACCATGTGCGTGTTGCCTTCGGCGTCAACGGTCAGCTGCGGCGCCACTTCGCGCACCGGATCGGCCGTCTCGGGCGTCGGCATCGCGTGCAGCACGATGCCGTCCACGTCGGCCACGTTGGTGATGATCGTGGTCGGCGCGACCGCGTCGGCGACGCCATCCCGGTTCATGTCGAACACGAGACTGCCGGAGAACACGAGATCGTCCGGTCCGGTGGTGTTGCCCGCTCGCACCGCAAAGCGGTACTCGCCCGCCACGACACCCGCGATGCGGAAGGATCCGTCGGCCGCCACGGTGGTCACGCCGCCGCGAACCAGACTGCCATCCGCTTCCGCGCGATACAGCGCCAGAGACGCACCGACCAGTGCCGTGCCGTCGATGGAACTGAGCAGCGTGCCCGAGACCGTCAGCGTCGGCAGGAAGCTCGGATTGCTTTCGTACAGTCGCTGGAACAGCAGCCGCACGTCGTAGATCGGATTGCCCGGATCGGAGAACTGGTCGGACAGCTGGTTCACCAGCCTCACGTAGTCGCCCCAGGTCTCGCCGATCCGTGGCTGGATGCGCGTCAACCACGCCTCTTCCCATTCGGCGTCGGACAACCCGTCGATGCGGATCGAATCCCGCACCAGATCGAGGTCGATGGCGGATGTGTTGGACGCCGCGACGGTGCGCACATTGAAGTTGATCGGATTCGTGCTGGAGCGGAACA
>JAHCKV010000311.1 GCA_026125595.1 Burkholderiales bacterium
GATTGGCCGGCGCCGAAATCGTCCAGCGCGATCAGACAGCCGAGCCGGCGGTAGTAGTCGACGGCGTCCTGTAACGCGACTTCGTCGGAAACCGCCCGTTCCAGCACCTCCAGCACGATGTGGTGCGCCGGAATGACACCCGATTCCAGCAGTTCACGGACGGCGGCACCCTCGCGCGGGCCTTCCAGAAAGACGTCTTCCTGCACGTTCAGGAACAGCCAGTGCTGCCGCTGGTCGAGGGCGAGGAAGTTGCGGGCATGGGTGTTCAGGGCCAGGCGATCCAGCAGCAGCCGGTCGGCGAAGGTTCGCGGATGGCCCAGGATCTGCCGGGGCGAGATCGCCAGACCGGTATCGGTCCGGCCGCGGAGCAGGGCTTCGTAGCCGACGGTCCGGCCGTGGGCCAGGCTCAGGATCGGCTGGAAATGGCTCTCCAGTGCGAACGGGCCGAACCGGGCCACCGTCCGTCCCTGGAGGTCGGTCTGCAGAAGAGGGGCAATCGGTTCATGCACCGGGGTCGGTGCCAGCAGGGCAGAGGCGGTGGAAGAGTTCATGATCCGCGGATGGGTGCTGCAATCGGTCGGAGGTCTCCGGGGCGCCTTTGCCGCGGTACAGCGTCATTTGCATCGGATCCAATAACGAACCGTGTAGTCATTTCTTGAGAGCCTTCCGGCGGATACCCCGGGTTCCCAGTGACGATCGATCCGACGCGGCCCCTGGCGGAAGCGGTTCAATCGTCAAAAAGCCGGGCTCGCGATTTGCTGCACTGCTACAATACCGCGCTTTTTTGCCTAATTTTTCAGCGGAGTTCCCCCCGTGTCCCGCCTCATCCGCAACATCGCGATCATCGCGCACGTCGACCATGGCAAGACCACCCTGGTGGACAAGCTCCTGCAGCAGGCGGGAACCTTCGCCGCCCACCAGCACCTGACCGAACGGGTCATGGATTCCAACGACCTGGAAAAGGAACGTGGCATCACGATCCTGGCCAAGAACTGTGCGGTGACCTACGAAGGCACCCACATCAACATCGTCGACACGCCCGGTCATGCGGATTTCGGCGGCGAGGTCGAGCGGGTGCTGTCCATGGTCGACAGCGTGCTGCTGCTGGTCGACGCCGTGGAAGGGCCGATGCCGCAGACGCGGTTCGTGACCCGCAAGGCACTGGCGCTGGGGCTCAAACCCATCGTCGTGGTCAACAAGATCGACCGGCCCGGTGCGCGGGCGGAATGGGTCGTCAACCAGACCTTCGACCTGTTCGACAAGCTCGGCGCCACGGAAGAGCAGCTCGATTTCCCGGTCGTCTACGCGTCGGCGCTGGAGGGTTGGGCGACGCTGGATGCCGCGAAGAAGGGCGATGACCTGCGACCGCTGTTCGACGCCGTGCTCCAGTACGTGCCGGTCCGCGACGCCGATCCGGACGGTCCGCTGCAACTGCAGATCTGCTCCCTCGACTATTCCAGTTTCGTCGGCCGCATCGGCATCGGCCGGGTGGCACGGGGCCGCATCCGCTCCGGCCAGCCGGTGCTGGTGATGCAGGGCCCCGACGGCACGCCGAAGCCCGCCAAGATCAATCAGGTGCTGATGTTCAAGGGGCTCGAGCGTTCGGTCGTCGAGCAGGCCGAAGCCGGCGACATCGTGCTGATCAACGGTGTCGAAGATGTCGGCATCGGCGTCACGATCTGCGATCCGGCCAAGCCGGAAGGTCTGCCGCTGCTGAAGGTCGACGAACCGACGCTGACGATGAACTTCATGGTCAACACGTCGCCGCTGGCGGGCAAGGAGGGCAAGTACGTCACCAGCCGGCAGATCCGCGAGCGTCTCGAGCGGGAACTGCAGTCCAATGTCGCGCTGCGCGTCGAGTTCACGGCGGACTCCGACACGTTCGTCGTGTCCGGTCGTGGTGAACTGCATCTGACGATCCTGCTGGAGAACATGCGCCGCGAGGGCTACGAGATGGCGGTCGGCCGTCCGCGTGTCGTCATGAAGATGATCGACGGCGTCAAACAGGAACCGTACGAACTGCTGACCGTGGACGTCGAGGACGGCCACCAGGGTGCCGTCATGGAAGAGCTGGGTCGCCGTCGCGGCGATCTGCAGGACATGCAGGCGGACGGCAAGGGGCGCACGCGCCTCGAATACCGGATTCCGGCGCGGGGCCTGATCGGATTCCAGGGCGAGTTCCTGACGCTGACCCGCGGCACGGGCCTCGCCAGCCATATCTTCGACGACTACGGTCCGGTGAAGGGTGACATGGAAGAGCGTCGCAACGGCGTGCTGATCAGCCAGGACGACGGCGCAGCCGTGGCCTATGCGTTGTGGAAGCTGCAGGATCGCGGCCGCATGTTCGTGTCTCCCGGCGAGGCGCTGTACGAGGGCATGATCATCGGCATCCACAGTCGCGACAACGATCTGGTCGTCAATCCGATCAAGGGCAAGCAGCTCACCAACGTGCGTGCCTCCGGAACCGACGAAGCGGTGCGGCTCGTGCCGGCGATCGAGCTGACGCTGGAAAAGGCGGTGGAGTTCATCGCCGACGACGAGCTCGTGGAGATCACGCCGAAGTCGATCCGGCTGCGCAAGCGCCATCTGAAGGAACACGAGCGCAAACGCGCGTCGAGGGACGAGCAGGCGACCGTCTGAGCCGCGGGCGTCCGCCTGCGCCGGGCAGGGGTCCGGCGCGGGTATCATCGGCTGATGGACGCCCGCTTCAATCGCACGCTGCGTTTCGCTGCCGATGCCTGCATCGGCGTGCTGTCTCCGTCCACGTACAACAGTGCCACTCGCGAGGTGGTGCTGCGCCAGATCTACTTCACCGCGTGGCAGGTTTTGCCCGGGTTCGCGGCATTCGCTGCGGTGGCGAGTTTCCTGATCATCCAGATCGTCGGCAACACGGCCCGCAACTTCGGACTGTACGAGTACGCCCTCGAACTGGTGGTGCGCCTGCTGGTGCTGGAAATCCTGCCGCTGACGACGGCGCTGTTCGTCGCATTGCGTACCGGAGCCGCGATCAATACCGAGGTGGCGCTGATGGCGATCCACCGCGAACTGACCGCGCTGCGACAGCTCGGCATCGATCCCCTGAAGCTCGAACTGATTCCACGGGTCATCGGTGGCACCGTGTCGGTGATGGCGTTGACCTCGGTCAGCGTCGTGATCGCGCTGGCGCTGGCCCATGTCCAGGTCGTCGATTTCCAGCCGTGGAACGTCGCCGGCGGCGAGTTCGGACTCGTCATCGGCCGTGTGCTGGGTCCGGTCGAACTGGCGACGCTGTTCGTGAAGACCCTGGCATTCGGCATCGCGGTCACGACGATCCCGATCGCCGCCGGACTGGGCGCGGGCCGCGAGCTGTTCCGGGCGCCCGTGGCCGTGATGCAGGGCATGGTGCGGACGTTCTTCGCGCTGATGCTGATCGAGTGTGTCGCCGTCGCGGTGCTGTACGCATGACGAGCGCGCCCTCCGTCGAACGACCGGACGCGATCCCGGCCTCCGCGCCGTCGCGCAGCCGCGTCGTCACGGTGGCGGACGACGCTGCGCGGCAGCGCCTGATCGACGCGTATCCGGAAGCAGCACTGGTCTCGGCGACGTTGCCGTTGCGAGCCAATCTCGACGTGCTGGAGAACATCGCCGTCGTGCCGCGCTTTCGTCGCAACCTGGATGCGGAGACCGCGCTGCAACTGGCGTGGTATCTGCTGGACGCTGCGGGTCACGCCGGCTGCGCGCACGTTCGAGACCCGGACCTGACGCACGAGCAGCGCTTCGTCGCGAAGCTGCTGCGTGCCGTGATCGGCGATCCGCCGCTGATCCTGATCGACCGGCCGGCGATGATGCTGCCGGACAGTCCGTATCCCGTTGTCGTGCAGTCGGTGCTGGCGCGACTGGAAAGCCGCCTGACCCAATGCTGGATCGTGGATTACGCATGGAACGCCCCGCTCTATCCGCACCCCGAATCCCGTACCTCAGACTGAAGGTCGGCATCCTGCTCGTGCTGGTGCCGCTGATCGTGGTCGGCATGGTGCTGTACACGCTGCACGCCCGCGGGGTTTTCGAGGCGTCGCGGACCGTCTCGCTGCTGGCCGCCGATGCCGATGGTGTCAGCACCGGCATGCCGGTGACGTTCTCCGGATTTCCGATCGGTCGCGTGATCCGCATGTCATTGCAGGACGATGGACGGGTGCATGTCGAGGTCCGCATCCCCGAGAAGGAGGCCCGCTGGTTGCGTACCACCAGCGTGTTCACGCTGGACCAGCCGATCATCGGCAGCGCCAAGATCCGGGTCACCACGCCGGACATCGCAGCGCCGCCGTTGCCGGCCGGTGCCACGGTCGAGCTGGTGAAGCGCGACGCGACCGCGCAGTTGCCGCAGATCCTCGAGCGGACGGACGCGGTGCTGGCCAACGTCGAAGCGATGACCGGTGGCGATTCGAGCCTGCGCGACACGCTGGCATCGCTGCAGGTGCTCAGCCGCCGGATGAGTGGCGAGTTCGGCGCGCTGGAGGGTCTCACCGGCAGTCCGGAGCGGGCCCGGCAGGTGCTCGGTACGCTGGAACGGGCGGATGCGTTGGTCGCGTCGCTGCGCCAGACCTCCCGCCAGCTGGAGCAACTGACGGCCCGGGCGGATCAGCGTCTGTTCGCTGCCGGCGGCATGGCGGACGAAACCCGCC
>JAHCKV010000312.1 GCA_026125595.1 Burkholderiales bacterium
GAGTTCGGCGCCGACATCGTCGTGCACTCGGCGACGAAGTTCATCGGCGGGCATGGCACCACGATGGGCGGTGTGCTGGTGGAGTCGGGCAAGTTTCCGTGGGACAACGGCAAGTTCCCCGACATGGTGGAGCCTTCGCGCGGTTATCACGGTGTGCGCTTCTATGAAACGTTCGGCGACTTCGGCTTCATGATGAAGTGCCGCATGGAAACGCTGCGCACCCTGGGGCCGTGCCTGTCGCCGATCAACGCGTTCCTGTTGCTGCAAGGCCTCGAAACGCTGCACGTGCGCATGGACCGTCACGTGGCGAATGCGCTGCGCGTGGCCGAGTTTCTCGAATCGCACCCGCAGGTGAAGTGGGTCAACTTCCCCGGGTTGAAGTCGAGCCCGTATCACGCGCTGGCGAAGAAGTATCTGCCCAAGGGCAGCGGCGCGATCATGACCTTTGGCATCAAGGGCGGTGCGGCCGCAGGCGAGAAGTTCATCGAGGCCTGCCAGTTCTTGTCCCATCTGGCGAATGTCGGCGATGCGAAGACGCTGGTGATCCACCCGGCTTCCACGACGCACCGGCAATTGTCGGAAGAAGAGCAGATCAAGGCCGGCGTCTCGCCGGACATGATCCGGCTGTCGGTCGGCATCGAGGAGGTCGACGACATCATCTGGGACATCGAACAGGCGTTGCACAAGGCGGACCGGTGATCGATCGACGGGCCGCGACGTGAAACGGAATCGGCCGCGCGCACGGCGAGGATCGAAGCGACATTGAACGGCATCGTCGTTTCGATCATCGTCACGATGGTCATCCAGGCCATGGTTTCCATGGCCGTGTTCACGCCGCCGGTGCTGGCGCCACTGGCAGCACCGGAGATCGGTCTCAGTCCCAGCGCGGCCGGTTTGTCGACGGCGCTGATCTACGGTGCCGCCGCCATCGCGGCGCTGGTCAGCGGCGGATTCATCGCGCGGCTGGGGCCGATGCGCACCAGCCAGTTGTGCCTGCTGCTGGTGGCCATCGGCATCTCGTGCATGGCGTTGGCGCATCCGCTGGCGGCGGCGTTCGGCGCCGTGCTCATCGGTCTGGGCTATGGCCCGGTGACGCCGTCGTCATCGGCGATCCTCAACGAACGCACGCCGCCGCATCTGCGGGCCTTCATCTTCTCGGTGAAGCAGACCGGCGTGCCGATCGGTGGCGGGCTCGCAGGGGCGCTCGTGCCGCTGCTGATCGTGGCGGGCGGCTGGCGGGTTGCGGCACTGGTCGTCGGTGCGGTCGCGCTGCTGCTGGTGATTCTCGTGCAGCCGGGGCGATCGGCCGCCGACGCCAACCGCAACCGTTCCGCGCGACTCGGCCACCTGCGACTGCGTGAACCGCTGCGGCTGGTTTGGGGGAACCCCGACCTGCGCCGCATGGCGTTGGCATCGTTCGCCTATTCCGGCATGCAGATGTGCCTGGGCTCCTACCTCGTCGTGCTGCTGCACGAGACGGCGGGGTTCTCCATCGCGGCGGCGGGAGCGGCGCTTTCCGTTGCCATGGCCGGCGGAATTCTCGGCCGCATCGGCTGGGGCCTCGTGGCCGATCGTGGCGTGCCACCGCGACTGTTGCTCGGCGGGCTCGGCATCGCCATGTCGGTGGCCGCGTTCGTCATGCCCTTCCTCGGCAGCCACTGGCCGTGGCCCGCCGTGCTCGCGCTGTCGTTCTTCTTCGGCGCCACCGCCGTGGGCTGGAACGGCGTGCATCTCTCCGAAGTCGCCCGCATCGCCGCACCGGCCCAGGCCGCCATGGCCACCGGTGGATCACTGTTCATGACCTTCTCCGGCGTCGTGCTGTCGCCGATGGTGATCTGGATCGTCGAGTCGGCGGGATACGGCTACGGCATCGGCTTCGTGTTGGTGGGCCTGCTCACGCTGTGGCGGGCTTCGGCGTTCTTTCGGGCGGGGGCGGGGGGCGACGGGATCCGAGCCTGATTCTGCTCGGCGTTCGAGACCGCCTATCGATATCCAATCAGTGTCAAGGCGTAGACTGGGTCGTGGAGTAGAACCAACAATCCTATCGCGGCTACGGCTTGTGGTTAGGTGCGCCGCGATGTGGCTTGTTCATGGGGACATGCATTTGGCTATGTCTTCGAGTTCCCATTGTTCTTCAAGGTCCGCTGGTACTGATGGAGCCAGAGTCACACTGAAATTTCGGTATCTAAATGACTTCGCACTACGGCTACCGTCCTCTGCTGTAGATCGGATCTGAAAGAAGAAATTGGCTTCGGACATTGAGATCCCAGCTTCTTTCGATCCGAGCGTCAGGATAGTAGTTTCACCTGCAAGGAACGCTGGTCCTTCAAGCTGCAGGTATCCTTCGAAGGATTCAGGGGCAAACACCCGGACGTCCGTACCTGCGCGACCGATATTCGCGATGGAGAATCGCGCAAACGTATCGCCAACTCGGTAAGGGGGAGTCCTCTTGATCTCATACTGAGGAATGAGGTTAGCTCGTTCCGCGGCTTCTAGTCTCTTGAGATGTTCACCGGCGATTCGCGCACTTTCTGCGGCCGCTTGAGCTTGGATCATCCCGGCGTTTGCTTGTGTTGTGGCGGCATTTACTAGTGCCCTTGTCTCCGCAACTTGGTTCTCAAGTGCTTTGGTGTTGAGCCTTAGCTCAGTCTGTTGTTGGAAGAAACCCAGAACGAGCCAGAAGAGAGCTAAAGGCAAAAAACTCCACCGAGATATGCCGCAAGAAGTTCGAGCTCGATCGGTTTGCTGGGCCACAAGCACCACGCCAACAAAACGACGGTCAGCAAGTACCAAACGCTTATGGCTATACCAAAGGTCGCTAGACGGCCGGAAAAAGGAGGGGTCTTGGTTGGCATACGTGGAGCATATCGCGATCTTCCTATCAGCGACGAGTCTCGTATCGCGCATTCGATGACGCTGTTTGCAGCATGCAGGACGCGTCCCGATCAGTACGCTCCAGCTTCGACGCGAATAGGGCGCTTTTGTAGTGCGCAGCGTCCCATCCAGATCGTAATCAACCGATTGTGCCAATAACCAGAAATATGCAGCGTAGTCGCGCCTCCAAGGTTCGCGCCGCTCGTGAAACCCGGCAGTTCGTCCGGATCCGTCGCCGATACGAGCAGTTCAGTGTCCGAGGCTACGTTCTTGCCGTCGGACCGACGTTCTTCCTGCTTGCCTTGGTCAGTGATCGACTGCGGTACGATGGTTTCGAATGTTTCCGAATTGCGGATGTGATATCTGTCGAGCCCGACCCCTATGCATATTTCGCAGAAGCAGCTCTTCGGAAACAAGGCTTCCGCAGACCCAAGGTGCCGAAACTCGAAATGAGTTCGCTTCGAGAGCTGCTTGAGTCGGCCGGGGCCGCTTTCCCGTTGCTCGCAGTGCATCAGGAAGCCATAGACCCGGATGTATGCCACATTGGAAAGGTGGTGGCGACGAACCGAAGCCAGGTGGCACTTCTGGAGATCGGACCCGATGCCGAGTGGGAGTCGGACGCCACCGCCTTCTTCCTGAAGAACATCACTCGCGTCAATTTCGGTGGGGACTATGAGAGCGCGTTGTACCTGGTCGGCGGTGATCCAGAGGCGGGCTAGCCTCTTGATTCGAATCGAAGGCCTGTGGGTCCGGCCCGATTGACTATCAAGACGTGATCAACTGACTCACTCGCTGGCGGGCAGATCTCCAGTCCGCCATCCGTGCTGGTTGCGGCAATCTGCCGCCTGAACATCGATCCAGGGGTCAACCGCATGTATCGCCCAATCGAAACCCTCGCTGACGAAGAGCTGAATTTGTCCACTGCCGAGCGAGCAAGGCTGCTGGATCGCGGGGTGGAGCGTTTGGATGCCGACCGGCGACGCGACGAAGCGGGGGACGCTCTGGCCGCGCGTCGGAGGTTCATCGTGTTCCCGGTCCGGAGGTGTTGTCCCGCTTGCGGGCCGAGCTGGATTGAACTGTTCGTTTGTGATCTACGTTGCATGGATTCGAATGTCAGGGCGGCGCTTGTGGAGCATCGGAATCGAGATCTCGCTTACGGCGATCAGCGGCTCTGAGCTGTAGCCCGCAGCCCCGCATGCAGAATCGCAGAAAGCTCCTCCTCCGAGTCATAGCCGCGACCGTATTGCTTGGCGCATATCCGGCGTTCGTCCTCGGCTACACGTGGAGCTATGTCGCGCGCGCGGATTTGCCCGGCGGTCGGCATGGTCCGTTGGACGCTTATCGGCATGCTCTGGCGAGTGCGGTGGTCGCGTATTCCGTGAGTCCGCATGTCGTGGAATGGACGTCGCGTGTCATGGAGCGTTCCGGCAATCCGGCGAACGTGATGGACCGGCACAACAATCGGATCGGCGCTGCGATCGGTTCACGTGCGCGGTCTTTCGGCGAGATCGAGCCGACCGTCCACGCGCAGGTGCTGATCGGAACGGACAACGCGACGGAGCCGGCCCAGATCACCTGGTTGTCGAGGGAGCAGTGGCGCAAAGGGTGGCTGTGGTAAATCTGTAGTCCTAAGCTTTCAATTTAAAGTCAAAGCGATACGTGCCGTAACCGGGGCATGAATCGCCTCGCCTCCGGTCACGAGCGCCCGACAGAGAACAGCCAGTGGCGGATCTTCGCTGCGGCGGGGCTGTTGGCGTGCTGGCTGGTCGGCACCG
>JAHCKV010000313.1 GCA_026125595.1 Burkholderiales bacterium
ACGGCGTTGATGTCGGCACGTTCTACGACTATGTGTACCGCAGCGATTCCGATGGCACGCTGCTGTTCGCGTCGCGCTTCGTCCTCGAAGTCGAGGAGGTCGGTGACTACACGGTCGAAATCAACGACATCTTCCGTCGTGGCTTCGACGGCTATGACGTCGCGGTAGGGTGGTACGATCCAGACTCCGGTTCCCGTCTCGTGAGCGCGGCGCTGAGTGATATTGGTCGTACCCGCCCACAGTTGCCGGACGTGTTCAATCCGGATCAGGTCGATCTGCGGACCGACGTGTCCATCGAAGAAGACAATCCGTCGACGGCTTGGTATGTCATCAAGACCAATGCCACGGAGTTCGCCTATCTGGCGGATGCCGTCGGCGTCTATCAGGCAGCCAGCACGGACGGGATGGATCCGCCCCTGCGGCTCGCCAACTTCGAAGGTCTGGCGCCCGTCGCCGCCATTCCGGAGCCCGGCGAGTACGCGATGATGCTGGTGGGTCTGGTGGCCATCGGCGTGATGGTGAAGCGTCGCAACAAGCGCGTCGCCGCCTGATTTCCGGTTCGACTCGCAGAAACGACAACGCCCGCATCTGCGGGCGTTGTCGTTTTCAGGGAGGACGGCCTTACGCGGCCCGCTTCTTCTGCTGGGCAGCCTGGGCGTGCATCTGGGCATAGGCGTGGTGCGCCGCCGCTTCGGCGTCGCCCACATGCACCGGCAATCCCATGTCGGACAGGACCGAGCCCAGTGCCGACAGGCTCAGCATCACGTTCTCCGGCCGGCACGAATAGCCCATCGTGCCGAAACGCCAGATCTTGCCGGCGAGCGGACCCAGCCCGGCACCGATTTCGAGGTTGAACTCGTTCAACAGGCGCTTGCGGACTTCGGCCTCGTTGACGCCTTCCGGCACACGGACGGCGTTCATCTGCGGAATCTGGTTCTCTTCCTTCACCAGGAACTGCAGACCGATCGCTTCGAGACCGGTCTTCAGCGCGACATGGTGCCGCTGATGGCGGGCCCAGCAGTCTTCGAGCGTTTCCTCGCGGATCAGCAGGAGCGCTTCGTGGAGCGCGAACAGCGAGTTGGTCGGCGCCGTGTGGTGATACGTGCGTGTGGTCGCACCCCAGTAGCTGGCCAGCAGGTTCATGTCCATGAACCAGCTGTGGACCTTGTCCTTGCGCGCCTTGACCGCTTCCACGACCCGTTCGTTGAACGACACGGGCGACAGGCCCGGCGTGCACGACAGGCACTTCTGGCTGGCGGAATACACCGCATCGATGCCCCATTCGTCCACCAGCACCGGGACACCGGCCAGGGACGTCACGGCGTCGACGATCGTCAGTGCGCCATGGCGATGGGCGACTTCCACCAGCGTCTTCGCATCGGACAGGCAACCGGTCGACGTTTCCGCGTGCACGAACGCCACGATCTTCGTGTCCGGATTCGCCTTGAGGGTGTCTTCCAGGCGCTGCGGATCCACCGGTGTGCCCCACTCGTGCTCGATCACGACGGGCGTGCCGCCGCAGCGGATCACGTTCTCCAGCATCCGGCCGCCGAACACGCCGTTGATGCACACCACGACCTTGTCCCCGGGCGACACCATGTTGACGAAGCAGTACTCCATGCCCACGGAGCCCGGGCCCGAGACCGGAAACGTCAGCGGGTTCTTCGTCTGGTAGACGTAGCGCAGCAGCGATTTCAGCTCTTCCATCATCTCGACGAACACCGGATCCAGATAACCGATGGCCGGCTGGCTCATGGTCGTCAGGACCCGCGGATGGATCTCGGTCGGACCGGGACCCATCAGCGTGCGCTGCGGCGGATGGAAGGAATGGATGCGCTTGGCCGGCGCAAATGAATTCATGGTGTCGCTCCCTGGGGTGGCGGATCCGAAGAACGTGTCGTCCTCGCCACGTGATTTCACGCGGACGGGACGGCGATTGTTCGCTTCGTTGAGAACCTCGAGGGCCAGGATCTGCCCCTCCGTGACGGATTCGACTTCCATCGCCCAGCGCGCCGGCACATAACCCACCTTCACCCAATGGCTGACGACCGCCCGGTCGAGCTTGAACCGGCGGGCGACTTCAGCCTGGGATCCGAAGAGGGCAACGAGACGTTCGGCGCAATTCATGGGAATCCGGAAATCGATACGAGACGCGAGGTTGCCTTATCAAATTGATTTTGACAAGCAGGACGCGCTCGCGACGGACGGATGTCTTTCGGGTGCATCCCCTGCGAGCACGGTCCTCGGCTTCCCGCACGTCAGGCGGGTCGTTCCGATTTCAGTGGCTCCGAAGCGAAGCCGGTACTTACCCTCGGCAAATGCCCGCGGCTATTCGGATTCCACGACCGGGATCGGGAATCGTGGCGTCGGCGGCAATTCGGGCGGATCGAACGCGCGGTCGCCCTCTTCGTTGGGCTCGCCGGTGGCCGTCAGTCCGGAGAAGTCGAACAGATTCCGATCCGCCAGATGGGACGGCACGATGTTCTGCAACGCCCGGAACATGTTGTCCAGACGCCCGGGGTACTGCTTTTCCCACTGCTGCAGCATGGACTTGACCTGCTTGCGCTGCAGCGTCTCCTGGGACCCGCACAGGTCGCACGGGATGATCGGAAACTGCCGCAGTTCGGCCCAGGTCGCGAGGTCCGCTTCGCGGCAGTAGGCCAGCGGCCGGATGACCACGTGGCGGCCGTCATCGGACACCAGCTTCGGCGGCATGCCCTTCATCTTGGAGGCGAAGAACAGGTTCAGCATCAGCGTTTCGAGGATGTCGTCACGGTGGTGGCCGAGCGCGATCTTGGTGGCGCCGAGTTCTCCGGCCACCCGGTACAGCACGCCACGCCGCAGCCGGGAGCACAGCGAGCACATCGTCTTGCCCTCGGGAATCAGGCGCTTGACCACGCTGTATGTGTCCTGAACCTCGATCCGGTACGGCACACCGAGGCCATCCAGATAGCGGGGCAGCACATCCTCGGGGAAGCCGGGATGTCGCTGGTCCAGGTTCACCGCGACAATCTCGAATTTCACCGGCGCGTGGTTGCGCATGTGCAGCAGCAGGTCCAGCAACGAATAGCTGTCCTTGCCGCCGGACAGGCACACCATCACGCGGTCGCCGTCCTCGATCATCCGGTAATCGACGATGGCGTCGCCCATCTGCCGACGCAGGCGCTTGGCCAGCTTGTTGTCTTCGTAGATCGCGCGTTGCGACCGGAGCGGTGCGTTCATGGGGATTCCCGACAATGCAGCGGAGGGCAAGGCCGTCAGTATCGCATCCGGCCGATCAGATCCAAGCGCTGCGGCCGCCATCCACCGCGATGATCTGACCCGTGATGTACGGCGCCTCGAAGATCAGGAAGCGCGCGGTCCGGGCGACATCCTCCGGCGTTCCGCCCCGCTTCAGCAGCGTCGAGTTGACGATGCGGCGCCGCGCCAGCTCGTCGGACCATGTTTCGCTGTCCGGCCACATCACCGGTCCCGGCGCGATGCCGTTGACGCGGATCTCCGGTCCGAGCTCCCGCGCCAGCGAGCGCGTCAGTGTCGCCAGTCCACCCTTCGCCACGCTGTACACGACGTGATGTTCCATCGGCCGGTCCGCGTGGATGTCGACGATGTTCACGATGCAGCCTTCCGAGCGCTTCAAATGGGGTGCCGCGGCCTGCGACAGGAACAGCGGCGTCTTCAGGTTGGTGCCCATGAGGTCATCCCAATGGGCGTCCGTGATCTCGCCGACCGGGGTGGGGTAGAAACTCGACGCGTTGTTGACCAGCACATCGAGACGCCCGAACCGCTGTACGGTCTCGTGGACCAGCGTGCTCAATTGCGCGTTGTTGTTCAGGTCCGCCTGGACCAGTGCGACGGAGTCCGGACGGGTCGCATTGAGCATCTCCTGCAGCGCGCGGGCCTCGTCCGCCGAAGACCGGTAATGCACCATCAGTTCCGCGCCCTGGGCATGCAGCGCGCAGCAGATCGCCGCGCCGACGCGCTTGGCGCCGCCGGTGATCAACACCACCTTCCTTTGCATCGACCCGCAGCTCCGTTGTGTAATCCCAGGTCCGCAAGTGTAACCGGCCCCTCCCGGTCGTTTGATCTTCCATGATTCCAGCATCCATCGATCTCGTGCCGTCGCCCGAGGCGCTGGCCCACAGCCAGCGGTTGGTCGGCCGGATCGGCGTCGCGATCGATGCCGGCGGTGGCTGGCTGCCGTTCGATCGTTTCATGGCGATGGCGCTGTATGAACCGGGTCTCGGCTACTACACCGGTGGCAGTACCAAGTTCGGTGCCGCTGGCGATTTCGTGACGGCGCCGGAACTGTCGCCGCTGTTTGGGCGGACCCTGGCGCGGGAGATCGCAGCCGTGCTGCGTCAGACCGGCGGCGATGTGCTCGAACTCGGTCCTGGCACGGGCCGCCTCGCGCTGCAGATCCTGACGGCGTTGGATGCGCTGGACTGCCTGCCCGACCGCTACCGATTGCTCGACGTCAGTGGCGAACTGCGAGAGCGGCAATCGCGGCTTCTGTGGGACGGCGTGCCGCATCTGGCGTCCCGCATCGAATGGCTGGATGCGCTGCCGGAGACATTGCGCGGCGTGGTGCTCGGCAACGAAGTCCTCGATGCGATTCCGGTGCATCTGATCGCATGGCGCGAC
>JAHCKV010000314.1 GCA_026125595.1 Burkholderiales bacterium
GACGGCATCGCGCCGTGCCCGCGCGCAGATCGTCGACCAGGCGCGCGACACCCTGGCGCGTCGCGGCGACATGCTCACTACCGTGGCCGAGTTGTGCGTCGAAATCGAAGTGTGTCGCCGCACCTTGCAGTACGCCTTCCAGGACATCCTCGGCGTCAGTCCCGTGCAGTATCTGCGCGCGGTGCGATTGAACGGCGTGCGCCGGGCGTTGCGCCGCGCCGGACCCGATGCGCGCATCGGCGACATCGCGGCGGAGTGGGGCTTCTGGCACCTGTCCCAGTTCGCCGCCGACTATCGCCGCATGTTCGGCGAGCTTCCGTCTCAGACCTTGCGACTGGTGAACTGAGCGCCCGATCGGGCGTGCGTCGAGTCAGCGCGGATCTCGCTCGCGCATCCGGCCTCGTCCGCTCACCGCTGCCGATCCATCGCGGATCGCCCTATCCATTCTCGTGCCGCTCGACGGCACCGCGGCTGCCACGCGGCGTGTACGCAAGGGGTACGATCGTGCATGCACAACCGGGCGGATGGACATGATGTGAATCCGTCGACAGAAACCGGACCGACCACAGTATCGTGGAGAGGAGATCGGGATGAGCATCAGTCCGGTGGCTGCGGCCGCCTATGCGAAGTTCGTGCAGTTCGTCGAGCCGCTGACGCGTTTCGATGCGGCGTCCGTCCAACTGGTCTCCGGCACGACCGAATCGGTCCGGGTCGTCGCCCGGCAGACCGATTCCGTGTCCTACGAAGTGTCGTATCGGGACGGCACGGGCAAGGTTCCCGGCAATGTCCATGCGGTGGGCGACTCGGGTGAGTTGACCGGCTGGCTCGATGACTGGCGCCGGCGGGAGCAGGCGCAACTGGCCGGACGGTTGAACGGCTGGCTCGCCCGTGAGGGCAACACCATCGGCAACCGGCTCGCGGTGCAGGACTGCTTCGAGGGTTCGCACGTCGGCGGCTTTGCCTCCACTTGCGAGACTTGCATGGGCAAGGGCAAAGCGGATTGCGGGACCTGCAAGGGCGAGGGAAAGACGGAGTGCCCGGAATGCAACATTCCGCTGTCGGGCAGCCTGTGTCTGGGCTACCACAAGTGTTTGCAGTGTCACGGGAGCGGCAAGGCATCTTACGGGGAATGCAAAGGCTGCTTCGGAAAGGGCACGGTGCAGTGCATGACCTGCAATCTGACGACGCCCGGCTTCGTCGAATGCAAGGCGTGCAAGGGGAAGAAGCAGGTCGATTGCAAGCCCTGCGACGCGACCGGCTGGAAGCATCGCATCGGCAACCTGGTGTGCAAAGTCGAAGGTGCGCTGGCGATCCGTGCCGGGGCCGAGCGCGAGGAGCCGCGATCGACCATCGAATCACTGAAGACGATCACCGAACTTCATGCACTTGCGCCGCTGCAACTGCAGGATGCCGCGCTGGACGGCAATGCCGTGCGACGGGATTTCGCTGGCGCGATGCCGGTGACGAGCTTGCGCCTGCGTGCCGTGCGCAGCGAGTTCGAGCTGATCGCCTACGGCGAGCACGGCGACATCCGCGATTTCAAGAACGTCGTCGGCAACTTGCTCGAAGCCGATGTCACCGGCCTGCAGGAAGCGTTGCGTGAAACTTCGTTCCTGCCGTTGCGACCGTGCGGACCGCTGAACGAAGCGCTGGGAAATTGCCTGCGTTCGGAAGTGCTGAGCCAGGCCGTCACGACGCCACCGTCGGGGCAGCAGGCGCTGGTCAGTGGCCCGCTGAAGAATGCCGTGTCGGTCGAGTTCGTCGCCGATGTCGCCAGGCTCGCGCGGCGTGCCGTGTCGCGGTCGTTCCGCGCGCACATCCTGCTGCCGGCCTTGATCGTCGCGGTGCTGCCGACCCTGGCGTTCTTCGCCACGATGCTGCTCGGTGTGTCGCGCAGCAGTCGCCTGCCGATCGCGCTCGGCGTTGCCGTCGTCGTCGCGGTACTGGCGGAACTGTGGGCGCGTCTGCGCTTGCGTGCGCAGTTTGATGCTCGACAGCGCGATGCCGTGAGCAGATTGCTGAAGCTGTCGCGATCGCCGTGGTGGTGGCGTGCCGGCATGGTGATCGGCGTGCTGCTGGGCTTCATCGGCGCGCACGCCGTCCTCGTCGCGGCGGGAGTCGAGATGCGGTGATGATGAATCTCATGAAAGCGCGAACATCGGTCTTGGTCTTGTCGATGGCCGTGCTGGGGGCCTGCGATCATGGAACGCCCAGTCAAGCCCAGGTGGCGGCATGGCGCAGCAGCTTCAAGGAAGCCATCGTAGAGGATGCCATTGGGCTGGAAGGCCACTTCTTCGACGGCGACGTTTCGGCTGCCCTGTTTTCCTATCGATCGGAGCGGGATCTGGACAGTCTCGAGAAAAGCGTGATCACCCGCTTGCCGTCATTCCAGGTTCATCGGAAAAGGAACGGCGTGCTCGTGCTTCGGGATCCCGTTCCGGATCGGGATGGATCTTCGATGGAGTTCTTCGACGAGTATCGATTCGCAATCGTGGATGGTGGTCACGTCGTCGTGCTGTACGCCAACATCGATTCTCCGGTGGAAGCCGGGATTCATCCCAATCTCGTAGACCGTTTCGATCAACTCAGAGGGGAATTGGCGAAGCGCGGTGATTGACAGCGCACGGACGGTTTGCACGGTGTGAAGCCGGTCGCTCTGCCGCCAGCACCGTTTTCCGAATCCGTCTCGGCGACGCCGATGACATCCACCGATCGACGGTCATTCCGGCGGAAAGATCCTTGCGATGTCGCGCGCGCCATGCAGGACACGGACGATGATGATCTCCGTATCGAAGATCGGGTGATGGATCGCGTAGGGCTGATGAAACAGCACGCGTAGATCCGAAGGGCGGTGCGGCCGGGACGCGCCGATGAATGGAGTATCGGCAAGGGTGTTCCAGGTTTTCGCCAGCCCATCGAGAAGTCGGTCGGGAATGACGGTGCAGGCCTCGTTTGCGGCGTAAAACCAGATCTCGGCGAAATCGCTTTCGGCAGCCCTGGTCAGGCGGATGGCGCGCGGGTGGTCAATAGTGCTCTCCTGCGTTCGACGATCGATTCGGGATCGAAGTCCGTGAGCCGACCGGCAGCGATATCATCGAGTCCGATCTCGATGTCGGCTTTCAGTGCGGACAGTTCCTGCTGTTGCAGAGATTGCTCGAGCTTCCATTTGCGCAGGGCTTCGGCGATCACTTCGTCGAGCTGTAGTCGCCTTTGGCAACGGCTGCCTTGATGGCGGCAACCATCTCCGTATGCACGGCGACGGTCAGATCTTCCAATTCCGACATTCGACTTCTCCGGCTGCTGCAGATGTCTACGCCGTTACGCTAGCCCACCGATCCGGGCCTGTCTTCTTGATCCGGATCCTCTCTACCGCCAATGCTTCTCCTCGGCGATCCATTCCGAGCCCGGCAACGGTCCCGGTTTCAGGAACGCATCCACGACGTTCTTCATGACCCGCGACACGTCGTTGTCGGCGTTGTTCCAGGGAAGCGCCTGACCCCATGCGATGGAGGAGGGAGCAAACACGGCACCGTGGTTGGGAGTCGTGAAATACACCATGTCGGCGCGGATCTGTGGATCCTGCGTGCCGCCCATGCCCGGATGGTTGTAGTGGATTTCCTCGGAGACCTTCGGATAGTTGTCGGAGTGCCCTTCGCTGGACGCGAGGATGCGCGCGTGCGGCGGCGTGCCGAGCGACAGATCGTAGCGATCGATCTCGATGCCGGCGGCGCCGCCGAGCCCGAGGCCGAAGTCGCCGATGATCTCGCCGTCGACGCCTTCGAAGATCCACGACACGCTGCGGTGATGGCTGTCGGGCATGCGGCGATACGGCCGTGATTCGTCCATGCCCTCGGACGTGAAGCCGGTGCCGACGGTCTTCTGCGGTGGCCGGCCGCGGTTGCGCCACAGTCCGCTGCGCTCGCCGGTGGTCTGCAGGTAGTGCTCGCCGGGCCGTGCCTGCCAGGCGCGGGATCCGGAATCGAGCTTGCGCACTTCCATGATCCACGGCGCATCGTCGAAGAAGCCGGTGACCCAGTAGTAGCCGTTGCCGGAGAGGTACAGCACGCGACCGCCCTGGGCCAGGTAGTCCTCGGTGGCGTCGAGCATCTTCTCCGAGTAGTACTCGGCGTGGGTGCCGTTGATGACCATGCGATACGGCTTCAGCGCGTCGACGCCGTCGCGATGCAGATCCTCATCGGTGAGCACGTCGTAGTCGTAGCCTAGTTTCTCCAGCCAGTAGATCACGCTCAGGTCGGCGGGAAACTGCCACGCGACACCGGTGGCCGGCATGCGGTGTTTCGGTCGCATGTTGAAGATGGGCCGGCGATACGACGAGAAGCAGACGCCGGCGCCGTCGGCATGCTGGTCGTAGGTGGACAGACCGAAGGCGCGGCTGCGGTACAGCTCGATATCGGTCTCCGCCACGATCACCGAATGGGCAGTGATGATCTGCGCGGTCGGCGCGTCGAACGACAGATGCTCGTTGGCGTAGGCCAGGTAGCTCGCGGTCGGCATCAGCATGCAGATGCGGCCGGTGGGTGTGCGTGGCCGCACGAAGAACACCACGTGCTCCTCGGCACGTCGTGCACCGTCGCCGGCGCTCAGGCGCATGGCATGGACGCCACTGCGCAGCGAT